>JAKQTB010000154.1 GCA_029569495.1 Pseudomonadota bacterium
CCTTCGTTTTGGTATTGATGGTGCGGCATTGCCTGAAAATAAAATGCCGTTTCCGAATGAGTGGAAAAAAGTAGCCCAATACGATAACGAAGACTGCAAAGATTTAGATACTGAGGCAATTGTGCTGAAATCTTGGTAAAAATTGCCTAAATTTTTACTGCGTTTAACGCCATTAAAATCGGTAATTTTTAATTGTTTTAAGCGTGTTTTTAAGCCAAACCTTTTTCGATGCTCTGGAAGCCTTATAAACAAAGGCTTCCAGAGCATATTTTTTTGCTCGGCAAAATAAAGTAATTTAAAACGCGCTTTTCAGACATCCATTTTCATCCCTACCTACAACAAAGTTGAATGGAAATTAATAGCCATAAATATTGCAACGTTTGGCAGCACAGAACATTCCTAAACCACTGATTTATGCGTAAAATAGCGCTCATTCACACCTCACATAAAAATTTGTTTAAGGAAACTAATTTTGTCATCTTCGATAGCGCATCAAGCAGCCGTTTTATCTCAACGCGTACAAGCCATTAAAGAATCTCCAACTCTCGCCATTACTGCCAAGGCCGGCAAATACAAAGCTGAAGGCCGCCCTATTATTGGGTTAGCTGCTGGCGAGCCAGATTTTGATACACCACAGCACATTAAAGATGCCGCAAAAGCCGCCATTGATGCAGGGTTTACCAAATACACGCCGGTTGCCGGCATTCCCGGCCTTAAAAAAGCCATTGTCAATAAATTCAAAAATGAAAATGGTTTTGACTACGCGCTCAACGAAGTCATTGTTGGCGTTGGCGGTAAGCAAACAATTTTCAACTTATGTTTAGCAGTTCTCAACAAAAATGATGAAGTGATTATCCCCGCACCGTATTGGGTGTCTTACGCAGATATTGCACTGGTAGCAGAAGCAACCCCAGTAATTATTGAATGTGGTATTGAACAAGGCTTTAAACTGCAACCCGCACAACTTGAAGCCGCCATCACCCCAAAAACCAAAATATTCATGATTAACTCACCTTCAAACCCAACGGGTGCCGTGTATAGCCTTGATGAACTCAAGGCCTTGGGAGAAGTGTTACTCAAACATCCACACGTGCTGGTTGCCACGGACGACATGTACGAGCATGTGAACTTAACGGGCGACAAGTTTTACAACATTCTTAACGCCGCACCTGCACTAAAAGACCGTTGCATCGTTCTAAATGGCGTTTCTAAAGCTTATTCAATGACAGGCTGGCGTATTGGCTATGCCGCAGGCCCAGCTTACATCATCAAAGCCATGGAAATTCTACAAAGCCAATCTACAAGTAACGCGACTTCCATTTCACAAGTGGCCGCCCAAGCCGCACTTGAAGGCTCGCAAGACTGTATCAAACCAATGGTTGCCGCGTTTAAAGAGCGCCACAAATATGTTGTAGACCGCTTTAACAGCATGCCAGGATTAAGCTGCCTGATGGCAGGCGGCGCATTTTATGCGTTTGCCGATGCACGTAAAGCCATCACCCAATTACATCTACAAGGCAAAATCAATGCCGCAACCGACATGGCCTTGGCAGAATACCTGTTAGAAAGCTTTGATGTTGCCGTCGTGCCAGGCTCAGCATTTGGCGCAGAGGGTTACTTCAGAATTTCTTTTGCCACCTCAATGGACAACCTTAAAAACGCACTCGACCGCATAGAAAAAGCGCTAAGTTGAAAATATTTTAAATTTAAACACGCTTAGTCATTGACCAAAAGCCGCTTAATCATTATTATCACGGCTTCACAAATTTAAGCCAAAAGCAACGTAGTTTGTGATGTTACACCCACCGATTCCTCGATAGCTCAGTCGGTAGAGCAACGGACTGTTAATCCGTGTGTCCCTGGTTCGAGCCCAGGTCGAGGAGCCAAGAATTTAAGCCCTGCAGAAATGTGGGGCTTTTTTGTTGGTACTAAAGGTTTTTGCGCATTTTGTCATCTAATATCGCTTATTTTATTACCATCTCCAAGAGAGTAAAACTTACCAACATTTCATCATGAAATCTATGAATAAGAATCAAATAATTAAACTTTTTAATCTAGGTTTTAGTGATCTGAAGGAAAGATAAAAATACTATCAAGCATCACTTGATGCCCAATCGAGCTATTGTTAATAAAATAATGCAAAAGTATCATTGATCTAAATGGGTTGAATTGGAAAGATGCAACTACATTTAGTGTTATAGTACCTT
>JAKQTB010000235.1 GCA_029569495.1 Pseudomonadota bacterium
TTGAGAAGCACCCATTCCATGCCGGATGGTGCATTGGTATAGCCAGGTAATTTATTGAAGAAGTTCATTGCTATGAGGGATATGTTTTTGTGGTGATTGGTTCCACTAAAAAATCATAAAAATGACGCTGTTTTTCTTCGAGAAAATTTTTATGCCCTGCGAGCCTTTATTTATAAGACTTACAGGGCAGTTAAAAAGGTTGTGTGAATATACTCGCTTAAATTACGGTTTTTGTAGCATGGTTATTTGTTGCCTAACATGCCTTCCCAGAACTTCCACCAGACTTTTTCTTCTTGCACGACTTTGCCTGTGAGTAGTGGATTTTCAGGATAGTTGGTTTGCAAAATACGCAAAGTATCTTTTTTGAGATCATCCAAGCCCAGTAAATCATAAGCGCTGACCATGGTGACCAATGCGCGTTCAACGCCGGGCGACTGTGGGTAGTATTCGATGACATATTTACAACGATTTACCGCGGCTAAGTAGGCCTGACGCTTCATGTAATAACGTGCCACGTCTAATTCATGCTCAGATAAGCTGTTTGATAAATAAATCATGCGTTGCGTTGCATCTTTGGCATAGCGGCTTTTGGGGTAGCGGGCGACTAGGTCTTTAAAAGTCATGAATGAGTCACGCAAGGCACGCGGGTCGCGATCGCTGATTTCTTGTTTAGTCAGTTTTTCAAGCAAGCCGCGCTCGTTAAAAACCGCTAGGCCTTTTAAATAATAGGCGTAATCCACGTTTGGATGATTGGGATGCAATTTAATAAAGCGCTCTGCTGCGGCAACTGCTTGCACAGCGTCGCCTTTTTTGTAATGCGCGTAGGCGGTTTCAAGCTGGGCTTGTGTGGCGTAGCGGCCGTTAGGGTAGCGCGATTCTAGTTTGCCAAAGTAGACGATAGCCTTTTCATAGTCTTTATCGATCATTTTTTCTTCGCCCATTTGGTAAATGCGCTCAGCAGACAGGCCTTTGGTATCATCTAACTCAGTGGGCGCACCAAAAATGGTACAACCATTGAGGAATAAGGTAATCATCAAAATTAAGATATACTTCATGCAACACCCAATCAAAGAATTATCACCCATTATAACCGATGACAGACGCGACTCAACAATCTCTTAGTAACAACCTTACACTAACAATTCCGCATGATTTGGGCGGTTTACGCCTAGATGTTGCCTTGCAACGATTGCTACCTGAACATTCTCGCTCACGGTTACAAGCCTGGGTTAAAGAAGGCTTGGTGACAGTGGACGCGAAAACCAGTACGTCCAAAACCAAAGTGTGGGGTGGCGAGCAAGTGCTGGTGCAGGTGCAAACCAAGCCGGAAATCACTGCGTTTGCCGCTGAAGATATTCCGTTACATGTTGTTTTTGAAGATGAACATATTTTAGTCATCAATAAATCAGCCGGCATGGTCGTGCATCCTGCAGCAGGCAATTGGAGCGGTACATTGTTGAACGCTTTGTTGTTTCATGCGCCGCAACTCAAAGATGTACCGCGTGCGGGCATTGTGCATCGCTTAGATAAAGATACCAGCGGCTTGTTGGTGGTGGCAAAAACCTTGGCCGCGCAAACCAACTTAGTGCGACAGTTGCAGGCGCGCACCGTTAAGCGTGAATATCGCGCCATTGTTTGGGGGCAATTGTGGCGTAATGGCGTGGTAGATCAGCCGATAGGCCGTGACCCGCGCTCACGTACCAAAATGGCGATTAACCGCATGGGTAAGCCTGCCATTACGCGTTATGAAATATTAGAACGTTTTTCTGTGCAGACCTATTTGCGTTTGAACTTAGAAACTGGCCGCACGCATCAGATACGCGTGCATATGCAGTTTTTAAAAGCCCCGATTGTGGGCGACCCTGTTTACGGATTTCGTAATATTGTGCCAATTCGTGCAATGACACAAACGTTACGCGATGCTGTAAGCCAATTTAATAGGCAAGCATTGCATGCAATCAAGCTCGGTTTGATGCATCCGGCCACCAATGAGTTTGTGGAATGGCAAATAGAATTAGCCGATGACATGAAAGCATTGCTTGAGGCCATGCGCCACGAAGATCCGCGTGATGAAGATGAAGAAGCGTTTGAGTTTAGTGAAGCGCCATATCTTGCCGATGAAGACTATGAGGAGGATGGGGATTACGACGATGAAGATGACGAAGATTTTGACATGGATGACGAAGCATAAATGATGTCACAGTTAGATTTTATTATTCCTAATTGGCCAGTGCCTGCGAATGTAGTCGCCTTGCAAACCACGCGCTTGGGCGGTGTAAGCGGTGCGCCCTATGCAAGTTTGAACTTAGGGGCGCATGTCAACGATGACCCGATAGCAGTAGCCAAAAATCGACAGTTATTAAGCCCTTATTTACCAAACGAGCCAGTCTGGGTCAACCAAGTGCATGGTATTGAAGTCATTGATGCTGCACAAAGCGCTTGTTTACAAAATGCCGATGCGTCTTTTACCACCAAGCCAAACGTAGTGTGTGTGACGATGACGGCTGATTGCCTGCCGGTGCTACTTTGCGACAAAGCGGGCACTGTTGTGGCTGCTGTACATGCCGGGTGGCGCGGCTTGTGTGATGGTGTGATAGAAGCCGCAGTCAATAAATTGCCCGTAGAACATAGTGAAATTCTCGCTTGGCTTGGGCCTGCGATTGGGCCAAATGCTTTTGAAGTGGGTAGTGAGGTAAGGGCGCAATTTATTGCAAAAGATGCGCAGGCTGCGAGTGCTTTTCAAACAAATGGCAACAAATGGCTGGGCGATATTTATCAAATAGCACGCCAACGCTTAAGTTATCTTGGAGTGACGCAAATTTACGGCGGCAGTGTGAATGAAGATTTCTGCACTTATACAGACGCTACACGTTTTTATTCTTTTAGGCGTGATGACGTCACTGGTCGTATGGCAAGTTTGATTTGGCTTGCAAGTTAACATTTACTGCCATTGCAGACGTTTGCGGTCTGCCGAAGCCATTTTTACCAGCAATAAATTACGGTACTGTCATTGCTCGTTTATAATACGCACTTCAAACGTCCAATTTGACAACATCAGCATACAATAAAGTACCCCATGTTTAACCTCGCTAGCACTTTGTCATCATTATCCACACTCTCGTGGATAATACTCACCAGCCTGATTGGCGGCTTGCTGAGTGTATCTTTAGCGGCATTATTTGCGCTGAATGTGCGTATTACATGGGTGCCAATGCTGGTGAGTTATGCTATTGGTGCGATGTTAGGCGCGGTATTCTTAGAGATTTTACCGCATGCGTTTAGTATTGCAGGCAATATTGAAACGGTTTCTGCTACCTTGCTGTTAGGCTTGTTGCTGTTTTTTGTTTTAGAAAAACTTGTCATTTGGCGGCATTGTCATGGCGATCACTGTGAAGTGCATGCAATCCATACAGAAGATAACTGCCCGATTACGCATCCAGAACAGACTGAAGGGTTATCAAAATCCGCAAAGGCAAAAGAAGCCGGCACTAAATACCGTGCGGTTACCGCCGAGCAACCCTCGGTATTGTTAGGTAGCAGCCATACGCATTCACATGCGCACGACGGCGGACGAAGCGGGTTAATGATTATGATAGGGGACACCTTTCATAATTTTATCGATGGTATATTGATAGCGGCTGCATTTACCGCCGATATTAAATTAGGCGTAGTGACCGCTTTGGCGATTATTGCCCATGAAATTCCGCAAGAAGTCGGAGACTTTTTAATCTTACTACATTCTGGGTATAGCAAAAAACAAGCGCTCATATTTAATCTTGTCTCCAGCCTTGCCACCATGGTGGGCGGGCTGATTGCTTATTTTGCGCTGCAATATGTAGAAGGTTGGATTCCATTCATATTGGCGCTGGCGGCTTCAAGTTTAATTTATGTGGCGGTGGCCGATTTAATCCCGGGTCTACATAAGCGTACCGAATTAAAAGCCACCATTGCGCAAGTGATGTTGATTTCAATTGGGGTAGGCACCATTTTTATTGCCCATGTGTTTTTAGAATAAGCGTTATTTTTTTAAGATTGGTAAGTTTGCATGCGTGTATCAAATCCAAAAGTTGGTTTCGTTTCATTAGGTTGCCCTAAAGCAGGTTCAGACGCAGAGCGTATTCTCACGCAGTTACGGGCTGAAGGCTACGAGATTTCTGGCACATATGAAGAAGCTGATTTGGTCGTGGTGAATACCTGCGGCTTTATTGATAGCGCAGTGGAAGAATCCCTTGATGCGATTGGTGAAGCGATTAACAAAAATGGCAAGGTGATTGTCACTGGCTGTTTAGGTGCAAAAAAAGGCGTGGTTGAAGCCGCGCACCCAAGTGTGCTGGCCGTGACTGGCCCACATGCTTTGGAAGAAGTGATGACGGCTGTGCATGCAAATTTACCAAAATTGCATGACCCTTATACTGATTTAGTGCCGCCACAAGGCATACGCCTGACGCCTAGTCATTACGCTTATTTAAAGATTTCAGAAGGCTGTAACCACCGTTGCAGTTTTTGTATTATTCCCAGCATGCGGGGGGATTTAGTGAGCCGCCCCATTGGTGAGGTGATGAACGAGGCGGAAAATTTAGTCAACGCTGGGGTCAGTGAGATTTTAGTAATTTCGCAAGACACCTCGGCGTATGGCGTGGACGTTAAATATCGCAGTGGCTTTTGGAATGGCCGCCCCGTTAAAACACGCATGACAGAACTTTGCCAAAGTTTGAGTGAACTCGGCGTTTGGACGCGTTTGCATTACGTGTACCCTTATCCGCATGTGGATGAAGTGATTCCGCTCATGGCCGATGGCTTGATTCTGCCTTATTTAGATGTGCCGTTTCAGCATGCCAGTCCGCGCATTTTAAAAGCCATGAAACGGCCTGCACATGCAGAGAATAATCTGGCGCGTATCAAAGCATGGCGTGAAATCTGCCCGGATATTACCGTACGCAGTACCTTTATTGCCGGCTTTCCGGGGGAAACGGAAGAAGACTTTCAAATGCTGCTGGATTTCTTAGAAGAAGCGCAGTTAGATAGAGTTGGCTGCTTTGCCTATTCTGCGGTGGATGGCGCTGCGGCAAATGCGTTGCCAAATCAAGTGCCAGAAGAATTAAAGCAAGAACGTTTAAGCCGCTTTATGGCGGTGCAAGAGCGCATCAGTGCCGCCAAATTGCACAGCAAAATCGGCAGCATTCAAACCGTGCTGGTGGATGAAATTGTTTCTGATGCTGAAGGCAACATCGAGGCAGTTGGGCGCACCAAAGCCGATGCCCCAGAAATTGATGGCGTTGTGTATTTAGAAGATGCGGAAGGTTTAACGCCGGGCGATTTTGTGGAAGTGGAAATCTACACGGCGGATGGTCATGACTTACATGGCGGACCACCAAGAAACTAGCTTAAAATTGATTAAAAACGCCCGAGAGAAATTTAATGCTCTGTGAGCCTTATAAATAAAGGCTCGCAGGGCAGGTCAAAAGGGTTGTGTTGTAAAACCTGCCAAAATAGCGATTTATTTTAGTGTTTTCTGCGTAAATTTATATGCGATTCAATAAGTGATTTTGCCTGATTGCGAAAGCGACTGCCGTCCGCATCTTTCACCCACATGTGGAGCAAGCCGCTAAAGAATAAATGCGTGTCTTGCGCAAGCGCAAGCGGGGAGAGTGTGCATGCCAAAAGATTTTGTGCTTGCGCGCGCTGGTAACCTAGCACCAATTTATCTAAAATGCTGGAACAGTTTTCTAAAATTTGTTGCAGCACTTCAGAAAAGTCTTCCACATATTCACACTTAATCATGATAATTTCATAGGTCTCACGCATTTCAATATTGTCATTTAAATCATCGATTGTTTGACAGAGGCTTTTTTTAATTTGCGTAAGCGGGTCATCATTGCCGTCAAGTGTCAGGCTGTCATCCATGCGATCAATGAGCGGCAATAGCACTTGTTCGCGGATGGCATGAAAAATTTCAGTTTTATTTTTAAAATGCCAATAAATTGCACCGCGCGTTACATTGGCCTGTGTTGCGATATGCTCGAGCGTGGTGCGGCTGACACCACGCGATAAAAATACCTCGCGCGCAGCCGTAATGATGCGCTTTCGTGTGAGTTCTGCATCTTCTTTAGATTTTCTTACCATGTAAAATCGCGCTCGCTCTACCCACTTTTGGTTGAATCTTCAGTGGAAAATAGATTCAGTTAAATATGAAAAAATAAAATGTTGAAAACATATATACATACATTCTTGTTTGTATATAATATACCTTCATTCAATCTAGTAAGCAAGTATGCGTTGGTTTTTATAAAAATTGGTTTTCTATAAAATGTATTTGCTTATAATTTTCATCACCACTCAATGCTTGGAGTTTAGGATGTTCGCGAAATTATCAACCCAACACTTATCAATCTCTAGGTATTTTCGCACCATTATGTTGGTCGTGATTGCAGGCATGGTGGTGAGTGGTTGCACAAAAAAAGAACCCGCAGAGCAAGCAAGTGGCAATATGCCGCCAATGCCTGTTAGTGTGTTGAAGCTGGAAGCAGTAAGCGTGCCGATTAGTGCTGAAGCCGTCGCTCAGACCGAAGGCGCAAAAGAGGTGGAAATTCGCCCGCGTGTGGGCGGTATTTTGTTAAAAAAAATGTTTGAAGAAGGCGCACCTGTAAAAGCAGGGCAGTTGATGTTTTTAATCGACCCGGTGCCGTTTCAAATAGCCTTGGCCAACGCCAAAGCACAGCTGGCGCAACAGCAGGCACGCGTTGAGCAAACCCGACGTGAAGCCGCGCGTTTAGAAAGCTTATTGGCAACGCAGTCTATTAGTCAACGTGAAGCGGATAATGCCAGTTCTGACCAAGCACTTGCCATTGCCGGGCTGGCGCAAGCTGAGGCAAGCGTGCGTGAAGCACAACTTAACTTATCGTACACCAACGTTACCTCGCCACTTTCTGGCATTGCCGGACGTTTTGAGTTTTCTGAAGGCGCATTGGTGAACGCCAATACCAGCTTGCTCACTAAAGTTAGTCAGGTGAACCCCATCTGGGTGCGGTTTAGTTTGTCTGATAGTGAGTTAGCGCAGTTGGGTGGCCACTTGTCGCCCGCGAATGTGAAAGCAGTGACGTTACTGACTACGGATGGAAAAGAATATGCTTCCAAGGGAACGCTCAATTTTGCCGCGAGCGCGATTGACCCAACGTTAGGCACACAACAATTACGTGCCACCTTTGAAAATGCCAATAAACAATTGTTGCCTGGGCAATTTGTGCGTGTACGCGTGACGACAGGCTATCAAGAAGGTGTGTTTGTGGTGCCGCAAACAGCCGTGATGACCAATGACAAAGGTAAGTTTGTTTATGTTGCAGAAAAAGATCAAGAGAATAAAACCGTTGCCGCAATTCGTTTTATTCAAGAAGGCGGATGGCAAGGCACCCATTGGGTGGTGTTAAGCGGTTTAAAAGAAGGTGAGCAAGTGATTGTTGATAATTTGCTGAAAGTGCAACCAGGCGCAGAAATTCAGCCAAATATAGTAGGGGCTACGTCTGAATCAAGTCCTGCAAGCCAAAATCAGCCAGCAGATAAAGGATAAAAGACATGACCAAGTTTTTTATCACGCGCCCCATCTTTGCCTCCGTGCTGTCCATTATTATTGTGCTGGCAGGGCTGGCGGCGGCGTTTAAGTTACCTATTGCGCAGTATCCGCAAATTGCTCCGCCTACGGTCACGATCACTGCCTCATACCCAGGAGCCAGTGCAGAAACACTGTCAAAAACCGTTGCAGCACCCATTGAAGAGCAGCTTAGTGGCGTGGATAACCTGCTTTATTTTTCATCCAGTGCAGACTCTAGCGGCACATTGGTGATTACCGCTACGTTTGAAGTTGGTACAGATGTTGATCAGGCGACGTTTAACGTTAGCAACCGCGTAAATATTGCTACGCCACGCCTGCCTGATGATGTGCGCCGTAATGGCCTGATTGTGCAAAAAAAATCGAATGACATTTTGCTGGTCGTGATGCTGACGTCAAAAGACCCAAAGCATGACCGGCTGTTTTTAAGTAATTACGCAACGCTCAATGTATTGGATGAGTTTAAGCGCGTGAAAGGGGTGGGGGACGCGCTGATTTTTGGTGGGCAAGATTACTCAATGCGTATTTGGTTGCGGCCAGACCGTATGGCGCAATTAGGCGTCACTACCAGTGATATTGCCGCAGCGATTAGCGCACAAAATAATCAGTATGCTGCCGGTAAGATTGGTGCTGAGCCTGCGCCTGCAAGCCAGCAGTTGGTCTACACCGTCACGGCAAAAGGCAGACTGGTTGACCCTGAGCAATTTGCTAACATCATGATTAAAGCGGATGGCCCGCGCGGTGTTTTGTATTTAAAAGATGTGGCAAGAATTGAACTTGGGGCGCAAAACTACAATGTGACTTCAGCTTTGAATGGGCAAACAGGTGTTGCGCTACCAATATTTTTACAAAGTGGCGCGAACGCGCTAGATACCGCAAAAGGCATTAAAGATAAAGTTGAAGAACTAAAAGCACGTTTTCCTGAGGGCATGACTTACACCATTCCTTATGACACCAGCGACTTTGTGAAAGCCACCATCAATGAGGTATTAAAAACGTTTGGTGAAGCATTGGTTCTGGTCGTGCTGGTGGTATTTTTATTTTTACAAAGCTGGCGCGCAACGTTAATACCAATTATTGCCGTGCCGATTTCTTTAATTGGCACCTTTGCTGGCCTCTATATGTTTGGTTTTTCTATCAACTTACTCACGCTGTTTGCCATGATATTAGCCATTGGCATTGTCGTGGACGACGCCATTGTGGTGCTGGAAAACACTGAGCGATTGATGCGTGAAGAAAATTTAGCACCGCTGCCCGCAGCGATTAAATCCATACACCAAGTATCAGCCGCTGTGGTGGC
>JAKQTB010000227.1 GCA_029569495.1 Pseudomonadota bacterium
GCATTCCCAAACAACGTATACGCACTTGACTTAAACGACAACCAAAAAATTGTTTGGTCATATTTCCCAAAACAAGACCCATCAGTACAAGCCGTATTATGCTGCGATAACGTATCACGTGGCCTAGGTTTCGGTGATGGCAAAATCTACCTTCAACAAAATGATGGTAACTTAGTTGCTTTGGACGCTAAAACAGGCGCTAAAGTATGGTCAACATTAGTGAATGATCCAAAAGTTGGTGCAACCAATACAAACGCACCTCACGTGATCAAAGACAAAGTGTTAACTGGTTGTTCAGGTGCTGAGTTCGGCGTACGTTGCTTCTTAGCAGCATACAACATTAAAGACGGTTCATTAGCATGGAAAGCTTACTCAACAGGCCCAGATGCTGAAGTGTTAATCGGCGAAGGCTTCAACAAAGATACCCCTGAGTACAGTGCATTATCAGTTTACCAAGACGTCAACGGTGGTAACAAACAAGGCGGTTCTTTCAAAAAATTACCTAACGACCAATTGAAAATTGGTGAAAAAGATCTAGGCACACGTACATGGTTGAAACCACAAGCTGTTAAAGACGGTTGGCAACATGGCGGCGGCTCTACATGGGGCTGGTGGCCGTATGATGCACGTACAAACTTGGTTTACTACGGAACAGGTAACCCTTCTGTTTGGAACCCAGATGTACGTCCAGGCGACAACAAATGGTCTATGACTGTATTTGCACGTGATGTTGATACAGGTATGGCACGTTGGGGTATGCAAATGACACCTCATGACGAGTGGGACTACGACGGTATTAACGAAGTAATCTTGTTCGACAAAGGTGGCAAAACATACGCTTGGCACCATGACCGTAACGGCTTTGCATACACATGGCAAGCTGGTAACGGTAAATTAGTGGCTGCTGAAAAAGTGCACCCATTCGTTAACTGGGCAACTGGTGTTGATTTGAAAACTGGCGTGCCAGACAAATTGGCTTCAGCTTCAACTCACCAAGACTACAATGCTAAAGGCGTTTGCCCAGCTGCATTGGGTACAAAAGACCAACAACCAGCTGCATACTCACCAAAAACAGGTTTGATCTATTCACCATTGAACCACGTTTGTATGACATATGAGCCAGTTGAGTCTAAATACGTTGCTGGTCAACCATGGGTTGGTGCTACATTGACCATGTTCCCAGGTCCTGACGGCGTAATGGGTGGCTTTGCTGCTTATGACCCAATGACCAACAAAAAAGTATGGTACAACAAAGAGAAATTCTCTGCTTGGGGTGGTGCTTTAACAACTGCTTCAAACTTAGTGTTCTTCGGTACTTTAGATCGTTGGTTCAAGGCTGTTGATGCACAATCAGGTAAAGAACTTTGGAAATTCCAAGTAGGTTCTGGCGTGATTGGTAATGCATTCACATATGGTCATAAAGGTAAACAACACGTTGGCGTGCTATCAGGTATCGGTGGCTGGGCTGGCGTTGCGATGAACCTTGGCTTAACCACACCAACAGACGCTTTAGGTGCTGCTGGTGGTTATGCTGAACTCGTTAAATACAACGCGGCTCCTGGCGGCGGTGCATTAACAGTATTCAGCCTATAATTTAGTCGCAAGATTAAGTTGTAGCTTAATACAACGTAGTTCATAAAACACCTCGCTTCGGCGAGGTGTTTTTTTATGTGTACGTAGCAGTAAACTAAAACAAGTAGGGTTATTTACTAATTAATATTTCTTATAAAGCAACTAATTAGCTACAATAGCGAGTTAGTTTAAATGAAATTATCTGTACTACCATTTACGTAGAACTTTTAACTAAGTGACGACTCTATAGGCAAGAGCGACTTTGCGATAAGGTCGTATATTTGACGATAAGGAACAAAAATGTTGAAAAAATTGAACGCGAAGTTAGGTTTGGTTGCATTGCTTGCAATGTCGGCCAGTGTTAGTCAAGCCGCAGATGTGGATATTCCATCACTGAACCCAGACGAGGGGCGTATGGGTGAAGTGCGACGTGTCGCGGACGACTCCGAATTTAAAGTGTGCGCAGACCCTGAAAACATGCCTTACTCAAATAATAAGCAAGAAGGTTTTGAAGATAAAATTGCTGAAGTACTCGCAAAAGACTTAGGTAAAAAACTTGCATTTACTTACGCTTATAGTCGTCAAGGGTTTTATAGAAATACATTAGGCGCAAATAGATGTGATGTGGTGATGGGCACTAACTCTGATAGCGATTTAATGCGTACATCAAAACCTTATTATCGCGCAGGCCATGTATACGTCTGGCGCAAAGAGAGCAATTTTAATATTACTGACTGGAGTTCGCCAGATTTACGCAAAGGCTTTATAGGCGTTGTTGACCACAGCCCTGCAACTATACCAATGGATGATAATGGATTGATTGCAAATGCTCGTCCTTATCGAATTCAACGCGATTTAAATTTACCATCAAGTTATATGATTGATGATTTGGAAAAAGGCGATATTGATATTGCAATTGCCTGGGGACCAATCGGTGGTTATTTTGCAAAACAATCAAAGATTCCAATGGTAGTAGTTCCAACACCAGAATATGAAACACAAAATGCCAAAGGTAAAAATTATTGGAATATCTCAATAGGCGTACGTAAAAAAGATAAAGAACGTATGGCGATGATTCAAGGTGCGCTAGATAGAAACCAAGATAAAATTAATAAAATTTTAGATGACTATGGTATTCCGCATGTGCCAGTGGTGGAAGGTGACAGCTTGCTTAAGGCGTATCAAAAATATGGCGCAGGCGATAAAGCACCTGTAAATAAGTAAATTTTACATTTAAACGTTCTTTGATGTTTAAGCCAGCCTGAAATACGTGTAAAATTGTAAGTATTATTTTGGTTAAAGCGTCAACCGATTAAATAATAGAATCGTTTAAGGGTCGTACGGCGAAGAATGCGGGAGTGTTTACCAGTCGTAACTCAATTTAGTGATATAGATTAGGAGATAGCATGTTAAGCAATAAAACTTTAAAGTCTGCATTGTTCGCTAGTTTGTTAGCTTTTGCAGGTTTGGTTTCAATGAATGCAAGCGCAGCTGATATTTCGCTTGTTGCAACTCAGGATGGCTCACCGTTAAACATTAAAAAAGAGTTGTTTGACACACCTCAAGCGAAAGAGTTTTTAGCAACAGGTAAAAACCCGTATGTTGGTAATGAAGAAGGCATCAAGGGCGGCAAAAAGAAATATAACCTTTACTCATGCGTTGCTTGTCATGGTGGTCATGGTGAAGGTGCAGTTGCACCTGGGTTAATTGGCCCTGGCTTTAAATATGCAAAAAACGCAACAAACAAGGGTATGTTTGAAACTATCTGGCATGGCACAAACGGTGGTATGGGTGCCAAAGGCTTAGGTTTGATGTTACCTGAAGACCCTGCTGAAGGTTTGAAACCAGATGACGTTTTAAAAGTAATTGCTTTTATTCGTAGCAATTCAAAAATCACTGGTAATGAGTAATACAAAAGCCTGATTATTGGGCGATTAGGATATTTTAAAAGGCTACTTCGGTAGCCTTTTTTATTGAGTAATTTTTACTTATGGATAAACCTAGGTTGCTGTTGCTGTGATTTTCTGGAACAGTAACAAATTGTTACGGATATTGTATAATGCGTTGATAATTATTTCTAAAGTGTTGTTTAGTTTATAGGAGCGTAAGAATGAAGCAGTTGAAAATTAGTGTGTTGCTATTCGTATTCATTGGTCTAGCAGCCTGTGGTAAATCAGAGTCAGAGGCAACTTCTGGCACGCCTGAAGCGGCGACAGCAGCTTCATCTGCAGCGCCAGCTGGCAACGCTATCGCGTTTGTAGATACGCAAGAGGGTAAACCGTTAGTGATTGATGCTGCATTATTTGATACACCTCAGGCAAAAGAATTTTTAGCGACAGGCAAAAACCCATATGTAGGCAATGAAGAAGCAATCGCAAAAGGTAAAAAAGTATTTCAGCTTTATTCATGTGTTGCTTGTCATGGTGGCAATGCTGAAGGCGCAGTAGGGCCGGGTTTGATTGGACCAAACTTTAAATATGCCAAAAATGCGACTAACAAGGGTATGTTCGAAACCGTGTGGCATGGTACCAATGGTGGCATGGGGGCAAAAGGCATTGGCTTGATGGACCCAAGTGATCCAAAAAATGGGGTTACTCCAGATGAATTGTTAAAAATTATTGCTTGGATTCGTAGTGTTAGTACGGGTATTACAGGAAACGAGTAATTTTTAAAATGTTTATATTGCGCGCTTACTGTGATGGTAAGCGCGTTTTTGTTTTATAAGGCTTTAAAAGAAGCTAGGCGGATAATTCAGTGAGAGATAATCAACAGCAAGATTTGCATCATGTCGTGATTGTAGGCGGTGGCGCTGGCGGCCTTGAACTGGCCACTAAGCTCGGTGATTCATTAGGCCGCAAAGGTAAGGCAACGATTACGCTTATTGACCATTCTAAAACCCATGTGTGGAAGCCATTGTTGCATGAAATTGCGGCAGGGAGTATGAATCCTGAAAAGCATGAGTTGGTCTACCTTGCGCAAGCACATTGGCATCATTTCAAGTTTCGTTTAGGCAAAATGGATGCGCTTAACCGAGCAAAGCAGGAAATTTCGATTGCGCCAAACTACGATGAAGATGGGAATGAGGTGATTCCACGGCGCACTTTTAAATATGATACGTTAGTGATTGCGGTGGGCAGTACCACCAATGATTTTGGCATCAAGGGCGCGCGTGAGCATTCAATCGCATTGGACACGCAAGAGCAAGCCGAGCGCTTTCACCGGCGTCTACACAATGCCTTGTTGCGTGCGCAAACGCAAACAACGCCTGTGCAACCTGGCCAGTTAGAGGTGGTGATTGTTGGTGCTGGCGCTACAGGTGTGGAACTCTCTGCTGAATTGCACAATACAACACGTGAGCTAGCCGCATACGGGCTTGATAAGATTGATGCTGATCGGGATGTGAAAATTTCACTGATTGAAGCCAGTGAGCGCGTGTTGCCTGCGCTTCCGCCCAAGCTCTCGCATTCGGTTGAGCTGGAACTCAAAAAACTAAATGTACATTTATACACAGGTGAGCGTGTGACGGAAGTCACCAGTGAAGGCATTCATACCCATAGCGGAAAATTTATTCCATCATCATTGGTGGTGTGGGCCGCAGGCATCAAGGCACCAGACTTTTTACATGAGATTGATGGCTTAGAAACCAATCGTATCAATCAGCTTGTGGTGAATAGAACACTGCAGACCACCTTGGATGCAAATATCTTTGCATTTGGTGATTGTGCGGCTTGCCCTGTAGTGAGCAGTAAAGCCGATGAGAACGTGCCGCCGCGCGCGCAGGCCGCGCATCAGCAAGCTTCGATGCTCTATAAAACCATTAAAAATCGCGTGGCAGGTAAATCGCATTTACCTGAATATACTTACCGAGATTACGGCTCTTTGGTGAACCTCGGCCGCTATACAACGGTAGGTAATTTAATGGGTTCTATTTCAGGGGGCAGTTTATTTATTGAGGGGCTGATTGCGCGATTGATGTATCAATCGCTCTACCAAATGCACTTGATGGCATTGCATGGCTTTTGGAGTACTGCCTTACAAGCGCTGGCACGCACCATTTCAAGACGTACTGAATCGCAAGTTAAACTGCACTAATTTGATACATAATGACGTTGAATAAAAGTAACAAAATTGACTTATTTTCTCCGAGCAAAAAACAATGCCCTGCAAGCCTTGTAAATAAAGGCTTGCAGGGCATGTCAAAAGGTTTGTTGCTAAAAGTTGCTTAAATTACGCTGCGTTAGCACGCGTATGTTTGAGGTAAAGCTGGTAAATAACGGCCATGCTGACGCTGACGAAAATACCGAAAATAATGATGATGAAGTTGATGGGCAGGTTTTGATGCACCATGAACGTGTAAATGCCCAACAACAATAAAATACCAATATTTTCATTAAAATTTTGCACTGCGATGGAGTGGCCTGCACCTAATAAAATATGGCCTCTGTGCTGCAGTAATGAATTTAATGGCACTAAAAAGTAGCCTGCAAGCACGCCGATACAGAACAGTACAACCGCAGCGACTTCACGCGTTTCAACAAAAATCATGCTTACCACTAAAAAGCCCATCAAAATACCTGAAGGTAGCACTTTTACCGCTTCTTCTAATTTAACGAACATTGAAGCGCCCACAGAGCCTACAGCGATGCCAATCGCCAAGATGGCAATCAGCACGGTAGCGGCTTGCTGGTCCATGCCAAGCACTTCTTTTGCCCATTGTAAAATCACAAACTGCAATGTTGCACCTGCGCCCCAAAATAACGTGGTGACGGCTAAAGCTACCTGACCTTGCGTATCTTTCCAAAGCGTTGTGAATGCGTGCCAAAAATCTCGTATTAGAAAGGTCAAACTACGTTGCGCGACTTTGTGGTCTATAGGTACTTTGGGAATAAAGTGGTTGAAAAAAGCCGCTAATAAATAAACAACTGCAATAATGGCAATGCCAAAATAGGGATTATCTGCAGCAATTGTTGAACCCAATACCGGCCCTAAAATGATGGCGCTAACGGTAGTTCCTTCAACCCAGGCATTTGCTTTGATCAGTTGGTTGCTAGGTAGCATTTCAGTCAATATGCCATATTTGGCCGGTGAATATGCGGCAGCGCCAATACCGACAATGGCATAGGCAAACAACGGCGGTACGCCAAGTAACGCCAGCACGCAGCCAAAAAATTTAATGCCATTGCTGATAAACATCACTCTGCCTTTTGGCAGGGCATCAGCAAAAGAACCTACAAACGGCGCGAGGATAATATAGGAAACAACAAAGGTTTCTTTTAAAAATGGCACATGCCACTCAGGCGCATTAAGGGTTGAGAGTAAGGCAATACAGGCAAATAGCAGTGCGTTATCTGCAATAGCGGATAAAAATTGTGCAATTAAAAAGGTGTAAAAGCCCTTAGCCATCGCTATAGGGCTTCTGCAGCAAAGTCAGCCAAGCGTGAGCGTTCGCCACGCATTAAAGTGATGTGGCCATTATGCGACCAGCCTTTAAAGCGGTCTACCACGTAAGTAAGGCCTGAACTGCCTTCAGTTAAGTAAGGCGTATCAATTTGCGCAATATTGCCTAAACAAACCACTTTGGTGCCAGGGCCGGCGCGCGTGATAAGCGTTTTCATTTGTTTGGGGGTAAGATTTTGCGCTTCATCAATAATTAAAAATTTATTTAAAAAAGTACGGCCACGCATAAAATTTAGCGACTTCACTTTAATGCGGCTACGAATTAAATCTTGAGTTGCCGCACGTCCCCATTCGCCTGCGTCAGAATCACTTTTATTTAATACATCTAAGTTGTCATCTAATGCGCCCATCCACGGCCCCATTTTTTCTTCTTCAGTGCCTGGTAAAAAGCCAATATCTTCACCCACGGATACCGTGACACGGGTCATGATGATTTCTGAATAACGTTTTGAGTCTAAAACCTGCGTAAGTGCGGCGGCGAGTGTGAGTAACGTTTTGCCAGTACCCGCTTGGCCCAATAAACTCACAAAATCGATGTCAGGATCCAGCAATAAATTTAATGCAAAATTTTGTTCACGATTACGTGCGTTGATGCCCCAAACATTGTGTTTTGGCAATTGATGGTCTTTTACAATTTCAAGCACGGCAGTGTTGTTTTCAAAGCTGCGTACAATGGCATGAAATGGCTTATCAAATTCGTAATAGACAAATTCATTAAGCAGAAATGTTTTGCATAGCGGGCCATTGATGCGGTAAAACATGCGGCCAGCATCTTGCCAGGACTCCATCGCTTTACTGTGTTTTTCCCAAAAGTCGGCAGGTAACTCTTTGACGCCGCTATACAGAAGATCCGTATCTTCCAGCACCTTATCATTGAAATAGTCTTCAGCCGGTACGCCCATGGCGCGCGCTTTAATGCGAATGTTGATGTCTTTACTGACTAAAATAACTTGGCGGTCAGGCTGCTTTTTCTTGAGATCGAGCACAACCGCAAGAATTTGGTTGTCTGCTTTAAAGCCTGCTAGTCCTGGAAGTTCAGCAGAGACTTGCATGGTTTGTAAAAACAAACGACCAGTGAGGTGCTTATTGCCGCTGACACCGAGAGGACAGCCGAGCTCAAGATTAACTAAATCGGTTCCGACAATCTCTTCCAAATTACGACTAGCCTGGCGAGCGTTTCGCGCAACTTCGGTCAACCCCTTCTTGTTGTTATCGAGTTCTTCTAGCGTCACCATTGGCAAAAATATGTCATGCTCTTCAAAGCGAAATAGGGAAGAGGGGTCATGAATTAGAACATTGGTATCCAGCACAAAGAGTTTGTTGTTGCTTGATGTTTTTTTAGCCATGATGATGTTTTCTAGTTGAGCGTTTGAATAAAGTTGAGCACTTCATTGACATGCCTATCCACTTTGACGCCGCGCCACTCTTTTACCAACTTGCCATTTTTATCTATGATAAAGGTGCTACGCTCAATGCCTCTCACTTGTTTGCCATACATATTTTTCATTTTGATCACGCCAAATAATTGGCAAGCAAGCTCTTCCGTATCTGCAAGAAGCTCAAATGGAAAACTGAACTTGGCTTTGAAGTTTTCATGAGATTTTAGACTGTCACGCGATATGCCAAAAATTTCAGTGTGATGTGCTTGAAACTGGTCGTAAGCGTCTCTAAATTGAATGCCTTGCGTTGTACAGCCGGGGGTTGAGTCTTTAGGGTAAAAATAAAGAATTAAATTTTTACCAATAAAATTAGATAATTTGAAAGTTTTGCCACTCGTGGCCGGGAGTTCGAAGTCAGAAACAGATGTATTGAGCATGGTGTTATTTTTTTAAAAGAGGTTCTTACGTCATTGTTGATAAAAAGTCATGTTAAGGCAATAGCTGAATAGATAAATTTATGAAATGAATACGCTAATTTAGCTCAGCCTGTTCGTTTGGGTAGAAGTCATTTGCTTTGGTAGTGTAATCGTGACGATGGTTCCGCCATCAACGCGAGGTTCAAAATTTAATTCTCCACCCAAGGCATCACATACTTTAAAAGCAAATGGAATTCCTAGACCAGTACCAAAACGTTTGGTGGTTGGTGCGCTAATCGCACTAGGATCTGGCGTAAAAGGCATTCCGCTACCACGGTCAGCAATACGCAAATAAATTGTTTGAGCAGAATTAGTATAGGAGATGTCAAGCGTAGCGGAGGCTTTGGAGGCATCTGCAGCATTTAACAGCAGGTTATAAATGACTTGTTCTAATAAATGCTGATCAGTATAAATGGCGGTGCTGTTATCCCATGCGGGTAAATTTAACTGAATCGATTTCTCTTTAATTTTTTGTTGCAGCGGGCCGAGCGCGCCTTCAACAATAGTTTGTATGCTTGTATGCGTGGGTTGCGGCTTTAGTGGCAGCAAGTAAGCCAGTAGTGCGCCAGTCCAGCGCTCCAGCCTATCTACGGTATTAATAATTCCTAATAATGATTCTCTGGTTTCTGTGTCATGCGTCGGGTCATCCATCACCTGCGCCGTGGCGCGTATACTTGCTAAGGGGTTGCGAATGTTGTGCGCGAGCATCGGCACTAATAAGCCTTGAGCTGCTTGTTTCTCGGTACGCACTAATGCTTCTTGGCTAGAAGCTAATTGACCAGCCATTTCATTGATGGCTTTTGAGACTTCAGCGAGTTCCGCAACGCCTTCTTCAGGTGCTTTATGCGCGAGATTTCCTGAACTGATTTCTGACGTAGCTTTTAGTACGCCAGAAATTGGCTGAACAATTGCACGTTTAAGAAATATTCTAGAAAAAATGAGCAACAGCACGGCAAGAAGTAATGGGATGATCAGTAACTGGGAAGTGATGCGCTTAGTTCTTGTTAATTGATGGTCAAGTTGCATCTGTTTTTGATTGAGCAATTGTTCTGTGCGAGAAAGAATATCTTCAAAGCGTTTAAATAAGCCTGTTTCAATGTCGGTGTTTAGCGCGCGCTTTAGGTCTTCTGTGTTGGCGTTCTGAAACGCATCAAAGAGAATAGGTGTTTCAATGACAAATTGCTTGTAGTTGGCATAGAGGTCATCTATTGCCTCCTTTTCATCGGCACCGACAGCCAAAGTGTCAAGTAAAGTGAAGTGTTTTTCTACGGACTTCGTAAATTCATTGTATTCATCTTTTGCGGTAATATCTTCTAAAAAATAGGCGTCAAAGAGTTCTTTCATTTGACGGTAAAGGTCACCGCGCGTTTGTTGAACTTCATTGATCAATGCGCTAATTCTACTAGCTTCCTGGCTCGACTTTTCCCATAGGTGGATGCCGTAGGTGCCTGCGGCGCCAGCAAAAAAAATGAGAAGAATAAAGGCAAGCTCGTGGATGAGTAGCAGGTCTTTAAGAGATTTATTTTTTTTACTCATATTCACGGAGGTCTTATTTAATTAAGTGGTTAAACACAATGAACCTCACACTAAACCGTCCAGCAACTGTACTTGAACGGTGGCCCCAGCTTCCAGATTGCCCGTTGACTCATCTAAGACAATAAAACAGTTTGCCTGACTCATGCTGCTCAAAATTGCAGAGCCTTGTGCGCCAGTGGGTTTTACTTTCCAAATGCCATCGACATCAAATAATAAGCCCCGCTGAAACTCAGTTCGCCCGGTTGCTTTTTTTATTGGTTCAGTACATTCAACCTTGAATAACGGTAGCGGCTGAAATGTGGCGCCCATCAAGGTAATAATGGCTTCACGCACAAACTGGTAAAATGTGACCATAGTAGCGACGGGGTTGCCAGGCAAGCCAAAATAATGCGCATTGCCTATTTTCCCATATGCTAACGGGCGGCCAGGTTTCATATTGATCTTCCAAAATAACACTTGCCCATGCTGTGCTAGCAGGGTTTTCATGTGGTCTGCCTCACCAACAGAAACGCCACCGCTGGTGATGACGACATCATTTTCACTTGCCGCTTTAAGTAGCGTTGTTTCCAATAGATTGGGGTCATCTGGAACGGCGCCAAGATCATGAACATCCACTTCTAGCCTGCTTAACATGCCAAATAAAGTATAGCGGTTGCTGTCGTAAATTTGACCTTCCGCTAATGGATTTCCTAAACTTATTAATTCATCCCCTGTGCTAAAAAAAGCCACTTTAATTTTTTTGTAGGCGCTTACTTCGCCTATGCCTAAAGAAGCTACAAGACCCAAATCGGCCGGACGCATTAAATGGCCACGCCCTAACACTGTTTGGCCTTTGCGTAAATCTTCCCCTGCCAAGCGCACATTTGCCCCTGGCTTGATATTGCTTAACAAAGAGATGTTTTCACTTTTAACCACTACGTGTTCTTGCATCACCACCGTATCAGCACCGGCTGGTATCATTGCGCCCGTCATGATTTTGACGCATTCACCTGCTTTGAGCTCGTCAGTAAAAGGTCTACCGGCAAAAGCAGTGCCTATAACTTTGATGATTTTTACACCTTCAGAAAATCTAAAAGCAAAGCCATCCATGGCGCTATTGTTGTAATTGGGCACATTGTTTGGAGAGATGACGTTGGCAGACAACACGCGCCCTAAACTCTCACGAATCGGCAACGTCTCCGTAGCAGAAATCGGGCTCAAAAATTGTTGAATAAATTGCCGCGCTTGGCTAACAGACATCGCGTTAGGGTCGTAATCTTCCATGCTGTTTGGGTTGTTTGCTAGATTTGAAAGTGTGGTTATATTGGACATTAATGTTAAAACTTCCTTATTATTTATTCCCGTGTGGGCGGGAATCTAGTCAAGCTTCAAATTGAGCGAATGCTTGTTTATTGTACCAATATTAAGCGAGGTCTAGCCTAGATTCACGTCTGCGGGTAATGGCGATTTTTTAGTTCTAGGGCTTCCAAATCTTCCAGCGTGTTTAAGTTAATAAAAGCCTCTTCACAATCACTAAAATCCACTTCAATATAACGTTGGCTTTTCTGCCAAGCACTCACGCGGCGTTCGCCTTTTGCTAAATAAGCGTCTAAAGATGGCAAAACATTTTTTTTGCATAAACTAAACACGGGGTGCACATGGCCTTGGCTACTTGCAACCGCAATATCCGCGTTGTTTTCTAACAAGTTTGTCATCAAGCGTTGCGCTAAGTCTATTGGTATTAAAGGCGAATCACAGGGAACGGTGAGCAGGTAATCATACTTAGCATGCGCTAAACCTAAACTAAAGCCGGCAAGTGGGCCGATAAAGTTCTCATGTTCATCTTGAAGCACCCGTAACCCCAATTTTTTATAAGCAGCAATTTCACGATTTGCATTGATGATGAGTTCATCCACTTGTGGTAATAAGCGTTCCACAACGTGTTGAATGAGCGGTCTATTTTGCAGCACTACTAGACCTTTATCTACGCCACCCATGCGGACTGCGCGACCGCCGGATAATATAATGGCAGAAACTGGCAACTCAACCACCTGTATGTGACATAAACCTGACGATGGCAGGCTCTATTCTCTGGTGGTCAAAATCATGCCCTTTTGGCTTGATAGACATGCTCTTTAGAATTGCCTCAACTAAAGGTTCATCGCTATTGGGGTTGGCACGTAAAATGGGCATTAAATCCACCTTATCTTCTTGCCCTAAACATAAATATAACTCACCTTTACATGTAATTCTGACGCGGTTGCAACTTTCACAAAAGTTGTGTGAATGGGGCGAAATGAAGCCTATTTTAGTTTGAGTTCCTGCAACAAGCCAATATCTTGCCGGACCTCTGGTAGTCTCAGTGCTTGCTAGTAGTGAATACTTACTCGACAGTAGTTTTAGAGTGTCAGCGTTGCTGACAAATGTACTTTCTCGAGCATGGTTAACTTTACCTAATGGCATTTCTTCAATAAAGCTGATATCAATTTTATTGTTGATGGCAAACTGTACCAAATCAGCAGTTTCATCATCGTTGATACCGCGCATTAGTACCGTGTTTAATTTAATGCCGCTAAAGCCCGCTTTGATGCTGGCTTGCAGGCCGGCCAACACTTGCTTCAGATTTCCAGTGCGAGTAATTTTTTTAAATACTTCTGGTTTAAGGCTATCCAGAGAAATGTTGATGCGCTTGACACCAGATTTTTTGAGGGCAGCAGTGTGTTTTTCTAATTGGCTGCCGTTCGTTGTGAGTACCAATTCATTTAAGTGTTCTAACTTGCCAATTTCATCAAAGAGCCATAGTGCGTTTTTACGTACCAATGGTTCACCACCCGTGATGCGCACTTTTGTTACACCGAGGCGAACAAAAACTTTCACAATCCGCAGGCATTCTTCTAGACTTAACACTTCATTTCGAGGTAAAAATGTCATGTCTTCAGACATGCAATAGGTACAACGAAAATCGCAACGGTCTGTAATGGAGAGCCGAATGTAATCCACTGTACGTCCAAACTGGTCGATAAGTCTTGGGGTATTAAGTTTTATGTCCATAGGTTGAATTATGCAATAAAAATACAGTCGAATTAAAACGATTTATTATGCCTTATTCAGCTTTAACTGGGGTTAATTAAGGTATATCATACGAAAAATCGTACATAGATGGGGTGTTTTTGTGACGGCAGTGTTATCTACAGAAGAAATAACTAGAATTAACGCGCATATTGATCGTTATCAACATGTGCAAGGGTCGCTGTTGCCTTTGTTACACGCCATACAGGACGATATTGGCTATGTGCCAGAATCAGCTTATTTTCCCATATCAAAGGCATTGGCGCTATCAGTGGCCGAAGTGCATGGCGTTGTCACGTTCTATCACCATTTTCGCCGCCACCCAGCGGGCAAGCATATTTTGCAGGTATGTCGTGCGGAATCATGCCAAGCCATGGGTTCGGAAAAGTTAGAGGCGCATATTAAATCAACGCTGGGCATTGATTATCACCAAACCACATCAGATAGGGCGATAACATTGGAGCCTGTGTATTGTTTAGGCAACTGCGCTTGTTCGCCAGCCGTGATGATGGATGATGAAGTTTACGGGCGTATGAGTGCAGAAAAAATATCAGAACTAATCAAAGAAGCAAGGAGCGCATAATGGCGATTAAAGTATATGTGCCGTGTGACTCTACCGCGCTTTCATTAGGGGCTAATAAAACTGCGGAAGCCATTGTCGCTGAAGCCAAAAAACGCGGCTTAGAAATTGAGCTGGTTCGTAATGGTTCACGTGGCCTATTTTGGCTAGAACCGATGGTAGAAGTGGCCACTAACGAAGGGCGCGTAGCTTATGCACCGGTGTTTCCAAAAGATGTGCCTAGCTTGTTTGAGGCAAACTTTTTAACAGGTGGCGCACACGCGCTTAATTTGGGCTTAACAGAGGAGCTTGCTTGGCTTAAAAAACAGCAACGCCTCACTTTTGCCCGCGTAGGTATTACCAACCCCATTTCACTTGATGATTATTTAGCGCACGATGGCTACAAAGGCCTTAAAAACGCGCTACAAATGACAGGTGCAGAAGTTGTTAAAACCGTGACAGATTCTGGTTTACGTGGCAGAGGCGGTGCGGCTTTTCCTACGGGTATTAAGTGGAATACAGTTTTAGGCTGTCAGGCCGACCAAAAATATATTGTCTGCAATGCCGATGAGGGTGACTCAGGCACTTATTCGGACCGCATGGTGATGGAAGATGACCCGTACGTGCTGATTGAAGGCATGACCATTGCGGGCATCGCAGTGGGCGCAACGCAAGGCTACATTTATTTGCGAAGTGAATATCCGCATGCCTTAAAAGCTTTAAACGAAGCCATTTCACGTGCTGAAAAGGCTGGTTATTTGGGCGCAAACATTTGTGGTAGCCAACATACATTTAATTTAGAAGTACGCCGCGCAGCGGGTGCTTATGTGTGTGGTGAAGAAACATCATTACTTGAAAGTTTAGAAGGCAAGCGCGGTTTAGTACGCTTTAAACCGCCACTGCCCGCCATTGAGGGCTTATTTGGCAAGCCAACCGTGGTGAATAATGTGATTTCACTCGCAACTGTGCCGATTATTTTAGATAAAGGCGCGCAGTATTATGCTGATTACGGTATGGGGCGTTCGCGCGGCACTTTGCCAATTCAATTGGCAGGTAATCTTAAACAAACAGGTTTAGTAGAGTTGGCTTTTGGTTCAACATTACGTGAGTTGCTATATGATTTTGGCGGCGGCTCTGCATCAGGCAGACCAATTCGGGCTGTGCAAGTGGGCGGCCCATTAGGAGCATATTTACCTGAAAGCCAATTTGATACACCCCTTGATTACGAAGAATTTACAAAAATTTGGGCGGTACTTGGACATGGCGGTATTGTGGCGTTTGACGATACTGTAGATATGGCAAAAATGGCGCGTTATGCTTTTGAGTTTTGCGCGATAGAAAGTTGCGGTAAATGCACGCCTTGCCGCATTGGCTCTACACGTGGGGTTGAGGTGATAGATAAAATCACCTCAGGTAAAGATCACGCAAAAAACATCACGCTAGTGCGGGATTTAAGCGACACCATGCTGAATGGCTCATTATGTGCTTTGGGTGGCATGACACCTTATCCAGTACTGAGTGCATTAAACCACTTTGGTGAAGATTTTGGTTTGCCTGCAAATATAAAAGCAGGATAGGAGTCAATTATGGACGATATTAAGTACGACAAAAACATTGATTACGGCACGCCGACAAGCAAATCAACAAAACAGGTTACTTTGACAGTAGATGATAGGCAAGTAACCGTGCCTGATGGTGTATCGATTATGCATGCTGCTGCATTAGCTGGTGTGATGGTGCCTAAGCTTTGTGCTACTGATAGCCTTGAGCCATTTGGCTCATGCAGACTTTGTTTGGTTGAAATTGAAGGTCGTCGTGGTTACCCTGCCTCATGTACCACCCCAGTGGCAGAAGGCTTGAAAGTCCACACGCAAACACCAAAACTTGCGGATATACGTCGTGGCACAATGGAATTGTACATTTCAGACCATCCACTTGATTGCCTCACTTGCGCGACCAATGGCGATTGCGAATTGCAAGATATGGCAGGTGCTGTGGGTTTGCGCGAAGTGCGTTATGGCTATGAGGGTGAAAATCATCTAAGTGCTATAAAAGACGAAAGTAATCCTTACTTCACTTTTGACCCAAGCAAATGTATTGTGTGTTCGCGCTGTGTGCGTGCGTGTGAAGAAACGCAAGGTACGTTTGCACTTACTATCTCTGGCCGTGGCTTTGACAGTAAAGTTTCTGCTGGGATCACAGACTTTATGGATTCAGAGTGCGTATCTTGCGGTGCCTGTGTGCAGGCTTGCCCAACGGCTACCTTGATTGAAAAAACAGTCATTGCGGCAGGTACGCCAGAACATTCCGTGACTACCACTTGCGCATACTGTGGCGTAGGTTGTAGCTTTGATGCTGAAATGAAAGGCGAGGAAGTGGTGCGGATGACGCCAAGTAAACATGGGGGTGCCAACCATGGACATTCATGTGTGAAAGGCCGTTTTGCATGGGGTTATGCGACACATAAAGACCGTATCACCACGCCAATGATTCGTAAAAACATTAAAGACCCTTGGCAACAGGTAACTTGGGATGAGGCAATAAGCTATGCGGCCAGTGAGCTAATTCGGATTAATCAACAATATGGCAAAGATGCCATTGGCGGTATTACTTCTTCACGTTGCACCAACGAAGAAGTCTATGTCACGCAAAAATTAATTCGCGCCGTGTTTGGTGTGAATAACGTGGATACCTGCGCGCGTGTTTGTCACAGCCCAACGGGCTATGGCTTAAAACAAACGTTGGGTGAATCTGCTGGAACACAAACCTTTGACTCGGTGATGGAGTCGGATGTTATTTTTGTGATGGGTGCTAACCCCACGGATGGTCACCCTGTATTTGCTTCACAAATGAAGCGCCGTTTGCGTGAAGGGGCAAAACTGATTATTGCAGACCCGCGTGAGATTGATTTGGTGGCTAATTCCCCGCATATTCGCGCTGATTATCATCTTAAATTAAGGCCGGGCACCAATGTGGCGCTCATTTCAGCACTTTCACATGTGATTGTGACAGAAGGCTTGGTCAAAGAGGATTTTGTGAAAGCGCGCTGTGAATGGGATTCGTTCGTTGAATGGCGTGATTTCGTGGCTAAACCAGAAAATTCTCCCGAAAGCCTAGCAAATGATTTGGGGATTAATCCTGAACTTATTCGTGCCGCAGCAAGGCTTTATGCGACGGGTGGGAATGCCGCCATTTATTACGGCTTAGGTGTAACAGAGCATAGTCAAGGTTCAACCACGGTGATGGGCATTGCTAACTTGGCGATGGCTACTGGCAATGTGGGGCGCGAAGGGGTTGGTGTCAACCCATTGCGTGGGCAAAATAATGTACAAGGTTCATGTGATATGGGTTCTATGCCACATGAGTTTCCAGGATATCGCCATGTGTCAGATGACGCAACGCGTGCCTTATTTGAGGCAGCTTGGGGTAAGCCGCTCAGTAAAGAGCCAGGTTTGCGTATCCCGAACATGCTTGACCAAGCCAGTGAAGGCAGTTTTAAAGCATTGTACTGCGTGGGTGAAGATATTGTGCAGTCAGACCCCAATACGCAACACGTAACCCACGCATTAGAGCAAATGGAATGTGTGATTGTGCAGGACCTCTTTTTGAATGAAACCGCCATGTTTGCGCATGTGTTTTTTCCCGGGGCGTCTTTCTTAGAGAAAAGCGGTACATTTACCAATGCCGAACGCCGCATTTCACCGGTGCGCCGGGTGATGGCGCCTAAAAATAGCGGTTTAGACGCTAACGGTAAAAAAGAGGACGGCATGGAAGACTGGCAAGTCACTGCAAGACTGTCAGCAGCTTTAGGTTATCCGATGGAATACAACCACGCTTCTGAAATTATGGATGAAATTGCAGCGTTAACGCCTACATTTAAAGGGGTGAGCTTCAAAAAGCTGGATGAATTGGGCAGTATTCAATGGCCATGTGATGATGAAAACCCGGCAGGTACGCCTATTATGCACATTGATGAATTTGTTCGTGGTAAGGGTAAGTTTTTTATTACGCAATATGTGCCTACCACTGAAAAAGTCAACGCTAAGTTCCCGTTGATTTTAACAACAGGGCGCATTTTGTCGCAGTACAACGTTGGCGCACAAACGCGCCGTACACAAAATACTGCGTGGCATCCAGAAGATACATTGGAAATTCACCCACATGATGCAGAAGAACGCGGCATTAAAGAAGGGGATTGGGTGGGCATTGCGAGCCGTGCGGGTGAAACTGTTTTACGCGCCAAAATTACGCCGCGTGTTCAGGTGGGCGTGGTTTATACGACATTCCACCACCCAGAATCTGGCGCCAATGTGATTACAACGGAAAATTCTGATTGGGCCACCAATTGCCCAGAGTATAAGGTAACGGCTGTGCAGGTATCTCGCGTAAGTCAGTTATCGGATTGGCAAAAGCATTACAAGACCTTTAGTGAAGCACAAATTGCTTATGCTCAAAGGGCAACACGTGCGAATGAATCGACTAAAGTTGCATAATGGAGTCACGCAGATAGAAGTTGAAAGTAAGCCATTTAGCGTGCTACGGGTCGAACAGTGGCATGACGGTCTTTTAGAAGAAAAACAGGATTGTTTAGCTGAAGAAACGCCGGTTGCGATTGTTTATAATGGAGTTTCGCATGCGGTTATGCTGGCAACTGCTGAAGATTTAGAGGATTTTGCGTTAGGTTTCTCCCTATCTGAAGAGATTTTAAGTGATGCGAATGAGCTATACGGGGTTGAGGTCAATATACGGCACAACGGCATAGAACTGCATTGTGAAATTGCCAGTGAACGTTTTGCACAATTGAAAGAGCGCCGCCGTACGCTGGCAGGCAAAACAGGTTGCGGGCTGTGCGGTGCGGAAAATTTAGCACAAGCAATGCGATATCCGAAACCAATCTCGGTAAACCATACATTTGCATCAAAGAGTATATTGCTAGGGTTGCAAGCCATTAAAACACAACAGGCCTTGCAGCAAACTACAGGTGCTACGCACGCCAGTGCTTATGTGTTAGCGGATGGAACCATCGCCCTACTGCGCGAAGACGTAGGGCGGCATAACGCACTTGATAAATTGGTTGGCGCACTTGCCAAATCGACGCTAGATAAGACGGGGTTTATTCTTACCACAAGCCGCGCCAGTTTTGAAATGGTGCAAAAAACAGCCACTGCGGGTGTTGGTATGTTGGTCGCTGTGTCCGCGCCCACAGGGTTGGCGGTGCGCGTTGCAAAAGTATGTGGATTAGCGCTGGTAGGTTTTGCCCGTGAAAATCGGTACGTGGTTTATAGTCACCCAGAACTGATACAACACGAATCAATAAAAACTTGACTAGACTTACAGGAATACAATTATGGATATACAGCGTTTAATTTCAATGGCAAATCAAATTGGCGATTTTTATGAGTCTTATCCCGATAAAAGTCATGCCGAGCAAGATATTGCCGGGCATTTAAACAAGTTTTGGGCATTGCCAATGCGCCAGCAAATTGCGAAACATGTTCAAACACAAAATGGTGAAGGTTTACACGTACAAGTAAAGCGTGCAATTCAAGCACACTTGCAACTTTAATAAAAATTCACCTACGGTGAGCAAGCAGTTACTCTTGCCATTAGACGGATTGCTTGGCGCTAAATTAACAGGGTCTAAAAGACTATTTTTCAAGGCAATTTAACATTCAACCTTTTTTGATGCTCTGCGACCCTTATAAACAAAGGCTTCCAGGGCATAAATTTTTTCTCGTAGAATTTCGACTATTATTCAGCTTCAATCAAGTGGTGTTTTAGTACTCATTTGCCTGTTAATTGATGCGCCGAAATAGCCTGAATCCTTCTTTTCTATCGGCGATTCTTCTGCCACTCCAAATCATTTCCCACTCTTGACCGGGCTGCATTTTGCCCATGCCTTTGGTGTCTTGCAGCAAATACAAATCACAACTGAGTTCTTGCGTATCTTCAAACGGGCGCAGTTTGATGTTGGTGTGATAGTGCATTAACAGGCGCTGTGACTGGCCTACATTCAGGCTATTGATGCAATGATACTGAGTTGGTAAGGCGTGAAACAAACTGGAGAAAACAGGTTGATAGCTTTTAGCCGAATCAAGGAGCGGTAACCAAATGGTCATTAGCAATGTCCAGCTAAAAGTCATGCCAACGGCCCAGTTGGTGACGGTGGATTTATTGGTTTGTTTGGCGCGAATACACACAAACGCCCAGATTACAGTGATGCAGATGGCTGCTAACAAGGATAGCCAGTTTAAGCTAATCTCGTTGAGTCCGGATAAAAATTGCAGGCGTTCTTTAATTTTGGCCGGCAAATTGGTCATCATGGCAACCCAGCCTAGCCAAATGAGCGCGCCTATGATGCCAAATAGTAATACGCCAAACCAGTTTAGCGCGGCTGCAAACCCTCTTTTAAGGTGTTCAACACTGCCAGCCGCCAGCGCCACAAGTGGCAGCAGCAGGGGAAGTGCATAAATGTCTTTAGAATCCGCACCTATGCCAAGAAATACCAGGCTACAGATAAAAAACATCAGTATCAGTTGAAATTTCGACTGCGTGAGCAATTGTTTGCGATAGCGCCATAATCCTAGTAGCGCCAAAGGCAGAGCTGGCCATGCAAACCACAGCAAAATTCGCGCAAAATAGAAATGGTTTGATTCGCCAAAGTGCGTGACGTTTGATTGCCACCACTGGTTGAATAACGCAGCATGAAAGTGCTGAAAAGTAAGTAACCAGCCAACGATAGGCAAGCTTGCCAGTAAAATGGCGGCGAGAAGAAATTTAAAAAAACTGCTACTTCGCCAAGTATTGAATAACAACGGCATAATGAAGGCCGAACTGAGTAAAATCAATAATGGCATCAGCCCGTAAGCCAGAAAGCCAACACTTAAGGCGGCCGCAAACAGCACACTTGCACGCCAGGGGCGCCTTTTTGCCAGTGCGAGCGCATAAAAGCCTGTGGCAAGGCTGGTCAGGTGCGCAACTTCATTATTTAAACTGTGCGCACTCATGACCAGCCCGATGGTGCCGATCATAATAAATGTCGCATGGCGGCCCACTCCGCGCGACCATAATTCTCGACCTGTCATTCCCACCATCAGTAACGTGATGGAGAGCCAAACGGCATTGATGAGCCTTGCGCCGTCATGTAGCGCTAACCATGGGGAGAATAGCTTGGCGCTAACAGCTGCGGATAAATAATAAAGTGGTGGAGATTCAAGGTTGGCGGCATCTACTGCCAACGGTGCCACAAAGCTGCCTGTGTCTAGAATGTTTTTGACGATGCTGATGCTGGTTGATTCTATTGGTTTCCAGGGTGCATGGCCAATTAAACCAAATAGTATCCAAATGGCGCACAAAATTAGCAATAACTGCGTTTTCACCCCTTCCCCCACGCGCGCGCGGGGAGATGCCATGTTGCCTTGCCAGTCGTGATCTAATTGAAAGCGCATGAATAAAGCTTAATTGATGAAAGAGTAATTAATAGTTGATTTTAACTGATTGCAGACTGAAGCCATAGCCAGATATGGGAATCGCAATTGTAAAAATAAAAAAAGGCAGCGTAAGCTGCCTTAATATTGCAACCATTGTTGCAAGTTAGATTACATACCGTATTTTTTACGGAATTTATCCACACGACCAGCCGTGTCAAGAATCATTTGTTTGCCAGTATAGAAAGGGTGTGATTTTGATGAAACTTCAATTTTCACGAGTGGATATTCTTTACCGTCAGTCCATTTAATCGTGTCTTTTGCCGCAATGGTTGAGCGTGTTATAAAGCTAAAATCAGCGCCGATGTCTTGAAAAACAACTTCGCGATAATTTGGGTGAATTCCATCTTTCATTTTGTAAGCCTCTATGTTTGCCGAACGATACGGCACGTTTAAATAAATTAGCCGCGTATTATATTGATTTTTAAGTAATGAAGCAAGGTTAAGCGAATAATTAAGTCGCTTTAGCCGCGACGCATGCTGTCAAAGAAATCCGCATTGTTTTTGGTGGCCTTGATTTTGTCCAACAAGAATTCCATTGCCTCGATATCGTCCATTGGGTAGAGCAGTTTGCGAAGTACCCAAATTTTCTGCAGCACATCTTTCTCAATGAGTAATTCTTCGCGACGCGTGCCTGATTTATTGACGTTAATTGCAGGATATTGACGTTTTTCTGCCATTTTACGGTCAAGATGGATTTCCATATTGCCCGTCCCTTTAAACTCCTCATAGATGACGTCATCCATGCGTGAGCCCGTATCAACTAAGGCCGTAGCAATAATCGTTAGTGAGCCGCCTTCTTCTACGTTACGTGCGGCACCAAAAAAGCGTTTTGGGCGCTGCAGCGCGTTAGCATCTACGCCGCCTGTAAGCACTTTGCCTGAGGAAGGAATCACCGTATTGTAAGCACGCGCTAGACGCGTAATGGAGTCTAGTAAAATTACCACGTCTTTTTTATGTTCGACCAAACGCTTGGCCTTTTCAAGTACCATTTCAGCGACTTGCACGTGGCGTGTTGCGGGTTCGTCAAACGTTGAAGCAACGACCTCGCCTTTGACTGAACGTGTCATTTCCGTTACTTCTTCAGGGCGTTCATCAATCAACAGCACAATTAAAATCACGTCTGGATGATTGGCGGTAATCGCATGCGCGATATTTTGCATCATCACGGTTTTGCCGCTTTTGGGGCTGGCGACTAACAGTCCGCGCTGCCCACGGCCAATTGGCGCAATCATGTCAATCACACGGCTGGTGATGTTTTCCACACCTTTGATGTCGCGCTCCAACGTGAGTGGAATGGTAGGAAAAAGCGGAGTTAAATTCTCAAACAGAATTTTATGCTTGGTATTTTCTGGCGCTTCACCATTCACTAAATCTACTTTGACCAGTGCGAAATAACGTTCGCCATCTTTGGGAATACGAATTTCACCTTGGATGCTGTCGCCTGTATGCAGATTAAAACGTCGAATTTGTGAAGGTGAAACGTAAATATCGTCAGGCCCTGCCAAATATGAGGTATCTGGGGAGCGCAAAAAACCAAAGCCATCTTGCAACACTTCTAGCGTGCCATCGCCAAAAATACTTTCGCCTTTTTTAGCCTTGTTTTTTAAAATGGCAAAAATCAAATCTTGCTTGCGCATACGGCTCGCATTGTCGATTTCGCTGGCGATGGCCATTTCTACTAATTCGGTGACAGGTAGGTGTTTAAGGTCTGATAAGTGCATGAAGGCTCACTAAAGCAAGAGTGGTGTGGGATGTTAGAAGTTACTGATTAAAATAAAGGTGGGTACTAAGGTGCTTGGTTTAATTCACTAATTGCAAGTAAAAGACAACCAAGCACTGAAAATATATGCGTAGCGTAATGCGTTTAGATGTTACTGTCAATAAAAGCGGTTAATTGAGACTTTGATAACGCGCCTACTTTTGTGGCTTCCACATTGCCATTTTTAAATAACATTAAGGTTGGAATGCCACGAATGCCGTATTTAGATGGCGTGACTTGGTTGTCATCAATGTTGAGTTTGCCCACTTTTAGACGGCCTGCATATTCTTTAGAAATGTCATCTAAAATTGGTGCAATCATTTTGCATGGGCCGCACCATTCTGCCCAGTAATCTACTAAAACAGGAATCTGTGATTGCAGAACGTCTTGCTCAAATCCTGCGTCATTTAGGTGTGTAATATGCTCGCTCATGGTAAACCCCGAAAATTAAATAATGCTTTTATAGTAAAGATGTATCGTAACGAAAAAACCAGCTTTAGTGAAGCGTTAAATCTTTATTTTTTTAATTGGTATTTATTGATAATAACGGCATTTTGCAGGGCTAGCGTTCAATAAAGACAGTTTCAATGTTATTCAATCACGCTGTATTGCACTTGTTCAAAATGCTGTGTTCGGTCAATTAATTTTGTTAATAGCGCATATTGAATTTCATTTTTGTGTTTTAAGGTCAGTTGGCGTGCCGTTGCGTAAGTGCCCCTAGGCACAATGATGCTCGCCGTTTGTTTGGTTGCAGTATTTTCTGGTACCAATAAAACGGTTTCGTTACGGCCTTGTTGATCAGCAGTTGGGGCTGCAATGCTCGCGGTGGCGCAATCAGTTTGCGGTGCGATGAGTTCAAGGCCAATGTCTAATTTGTCGCGACTTTTGCAATTGGCCCAACGTACTACCGCAAGTGACCATTGCGCTTCATTTTTAGTTTTAATGCCGACCAGGCTGCCGATTCTGATGTTTTTTTCTGCAGTTGGATGGCGGCGAATCGACATGCCGCTGGCGCTGATGTTTAAGATTTGCCAGCGAGAAGGCAAAATCGGTTTGATTTGTTTGCCCTCTGGCTGGTTGATGGCCATGTTGGGGTTAGATACCTGTTGTATATCGGCAATGCCAGTCACTAATTCTAAATCACCATTTTTTGGCAAACGCCTGAACAGACGTTTGGGGGTGATTCCCCAGTGCATAATCAGGTAGGTGAGCAAATCAATTTCATTTTCACGGGTGGCGCTCACCAATTGATTGTTTTGCAAATTGCTTAGTTGCAAGTGCAATGCGCGAACCAAATCAATTGTCAGCAATAAGATGTCGGTTGCGGGGTCGGGGAACGTTTGCCGCTTACTGAAGGCCACTGGCGGCTGATTTGATTTCAAATCAATGACAAACGCGCCGGCAGTAGATTCTAGCGGGGCAACTGCAGAGATGTGGGCATCCTTTAAGTGGTTGGCTAGAAAAGTTGCCGCAAGCCTGATGTTTTGCTGTGACAGGTGCTGTGTATCGGCAAGCGACATCAGCAAAGCATGTACATAGGTATTTTCAATAGTGGTTTGTTGGTCAATATCTAGTAGGGTTTGGTTTTGCACCCCAAGCTGAACTGCGCAAAAATAAAGCTGGTGCAAGTCGCCCCAAAGGTGGCTGGGCGGGGTGACATATGTTTGGTAATACACCAGCGCCTGTTCAGCAATGGCGTGCATGGCGTGCTGAATACAATGCGCTGTATTGTTGCCAATTTTAAAGAGCTGATTTTGCAAATCGACTAATGCCAGTTTATAGCCGTAACCCAACTCTAGCCATAATGACTCAGCAGCTGACGCAGCGGCTTTTTCTTGGCTATGTAGTGGTAGCGCAGCGTCACTATAATGCTCGGCTAGCGCGTGGCAGGTGTTGATAAGCATTGGACGATAAGTGTCTAATGCCTGAATTCGATTGGTTGGCGAAACCTTTTGCCGATTCAATGTGCTGAGTTCACTTAGCAAATAAGAAGCCAATTCCTGCGGATTTTGCGCGCGTAAACTTGTCAGATAAAGACTTATTTTTTGCGGACGTGTTTCCGCAACAATCACAGGGTTTTCTTTAAGAATCGGTAGATTAAGAATTAACGCCATTTTTATGGATTCACACAAAAGCAATGCCATGATTGTATGATAATGTTGATATTTAGACTAGTTGATATTGATAAACGCCTGAGCAAATGTTTGATTGAGAACCGAGAGAAAGTAAATATGCAAAAATTATTCATCCCAGCATTGCTAGGGTTCATGCTGTATGTCAGCGCATTTGCGCCGTCTATGGCGGTGGCGAATCATCAATTTGTCATGAAAGACCTCGCAGGCAAGCAGCACAAACTCTCTGACTATCGGGGAAAATGGGTGCTGGTGAATTATTGGGCCACATGGTGCCCGCCATGTTTGGAAGAAGTGCCTGATTTGGTGAGCCTCTACCATCAGCAAAAGAAAGACGTGATGGTGTTCGGCGTGGTGTTTGATTATGAAACCGTGGCGTCGGTGAAGAGTTTTGTGGATGATCTGCGCATGACATACCCAGTTGTGCTGGGGGATGATGAAGTTGCGGCGCAAATCGGCAGTGCTGACTCGTTGCCAACCACTTATTTTTATAATCCAAAAGGCGAACTGGTAAAAATTAAGCGCGGCTTAATTACCAAGGAATATATTGAAAATATCATCAAATCAGGCAAGTGATTTTTTAAGATATTTTGCTTTATTTTTGATGCAACCTTTTTCGATGCCCTGCGAGCCTTATAAATAAAGGCTCGCAGGGCAATGTTTTTCGCTCGGCGTTTTTTCAGGGTGAAAATTGTTTATATTCCCGTTAATTTCAGTAAAAAATTAAGGGCGCAAATAGCGCCCTTGTTTGAACAAAACCTAAACTTAAACTGAAACCTTAATGCGGCACGTCGATGACAGCACCCGCTTCATCCAACACATTCAGTTGGTTTTCATCAGCAAAGTGCATGAGCTGCGCAAAGCCTTCAGGGTTGACGGTTTTTAATTTTAAATCAACAGCCAAGCAACGCACGCCATTGCGTACTTTTGGTTTTAAATAAGGCGAATATTTTAATTTGCGGTCCTCACCAAAGGTGGCGTAGCTGCTGCACATACGATCCACCCAGTCACTTGGGCGAAACTGTTTGCCCGCGCGCGTGATGCTTTCAATAATAATTTCATTTTGTGTGACTAATTCGTTTTCCATGACAGGTTTACCCATGAAGTTGATGTGTGTGTTAATAATTACGGCAGATATTCAAAAACTTTAACCACGCGTGTGACGCCATCCACATTGCTGGCTATTTCCGCAGCCGCATCGCCTTCTTCTTTGGTGACAATGCCTAGTAAATAAACCACGCTGTTCTCAGTGACCACTTTGACATAATTCGCAGGGAATTTATTTTCGGTGACAAATTTGGTTTTTACTTTTGAGGTGATAAAGGTGTCGTTGCTACGTGAACTAAGGGTGGACTTTGGCCCTATGGCAATTTCGTTAGTAATATTGCGGACGTTTTCGATTTCTTTGATTAAGGTTTCTGCTTTGGATTTTGATTCATCAGCAGGCACTTCACCTGTGAGTAGCACGTTGCGGTTATAGCTGGTCACGCTAACATGTGCTTCTTCACCAAGATTGGTTTCAACCTTCTTAAGGGCTTTAAGCTCAACATTTTGGTCTTCTACATAAATGCCGGAAGTGCGTCTATCGGCAGCCATTGCACCGCCGGCGGCTGCGCCACCGACAATCACTGGCGCACACGCAACCAACTGGCTTAATAATGCGGTGGATAAAATTAGTTTGGTGATGTTATGCATCTAAAACTCCTTTAAGTGGATGTTGTATTGCCAAAATCTTAGGGGCTATTGAACCATTAAATTGTTAATAAAATATAACAATTTGTCATTTTGTGCGCATCATACGCCAATTAGGCGCCAAAAGCATTGCGAATCCATTCAATCTGCTGGGCATCTGCGTTTCGCATGACAATCGCATCAAATCGGCAGGCGCACTCGCCATGTTGTTGTAGATAATGTTGTGCGGTAAGAATGAGTTTTTGTTGTTTTTGCGGGGTAATACTGGCCGCAGCGCCGCCAAATTGGCTGTTTGAACGTTGTCTTACTTCAACAAATACAAGGGTTTTTGCCTCTTGCATAATCAAGTCGATTTCGCCATATTTGCAATGATAGTTTTGTACCACAAGCTTGAGGCCTTGTTTTGCTAAAAAAGTTGCAGCTAACTTTTCAGCTTCTAAGCCCGCGTTGTTTTTGTTTAATTTCATAGGCGAGAGTTTACCTAAAGCGGTAAACTTATAAAATGATTCAATTTAAATTAAATAGCGGGTGCTTTTGATGGCGGGCATTTTATATGTGGTTGCAACGCCCATTGGCAACTTAGGCGATATAACCTTACGCGCCATTGAAACGCTTAAAACGGTAGATGCAATTGCCGCAGAAGACACGCGCCACACGTCTGGCTTGTTATCGCATTTTGGCATCAGCAAAAAACTGATTGCTGTGCATGAGCATAACGAGCATCAATTGGCTGAAAAACTATTATTGCAACTGCAAGCCGGTGAAAATATTGCATTGGTGACCGATGCCGGTACGCCTGGCATTAGTGACCCGGGTGCCGTGGTGGTGGATGCCGTGCGCAAAGCGGGAGTTAAGGTAGTGCCCATTCCGGGTGTGAGTGCGGTGATTACTGCGTTGTCAGCATCCGGCATTGTGCAAAATGGCTTTTTATTTCATGGGTTTTTACCGGCCAGCGGCGCAGCGCGGCGTAAAGTGCTTGAAGCACTCACATCTCAAACGGTTACATTGGTGTTTTATGAAGCCCCGCATCGTATTGTTGAGAGCATTGTTGACATGGCCAACGTGCTGGGTGCTACGCGACACATCACCATTGCGCGTGAGCTCACCAAAACGTTTGAAACTATTCACCATTGCATGCTTGGCGAAGCGCAACAGTGGTTAGCAAGTGATGCTAATCAGCAGCGTGGTGAATTTGTGTTACTGGTTGAAGCGGCTGCCATAACAGAAGCTGAAGCGCTGTCTGAAGATGCTATGAGAGTTTTAAAATTATTGCTAGCAGAACTGCCATTAAAACAAGCCGTCAAGTTGGCGACTGATATTACTAAAGAAAAGAAAAATGATTTATATGAACAAGCGCTTGCCCTCAAGCAAGCCAATTAAAAAGCCAATAAGATGACAAAACTACTTACCATTACCCGCCCAGATGACTGGCACTTACACTTGCGTGACGGCGCGGCGCTTAAAGCCGTGTTGCCTGACACCGCCAGGCAATTCGCCCGCGCCATTGTGATGCCGAATTTGCGCCCGCCAGTCACCACCACAGAATTAGCCGTTGCTTATCGCCAACGAATTTTAGATGCATTACCGGAAGGCGCTAATTTTGAGCCGCTCATGACCTTGTATCTCACCGATAACACCACGGCTGAAGAAATCGCAACAGCTAAGGCGAGCGGCATTATTCACGGGGTAAAACTCTACCCTGCAGGCGCCACAACCAATAGCGATTCAGGGGTCACCAGTCTAGATAAATGCGCAACGGCACTCGCCGCGATGGAAAAACTAGGTGTGCCGTTATTGGTACATGCAGAAGTGACAGATCATGATGTGGATGTGTTTGACCGCGAGCGCGTATTTATTGAGCGCAATATGGTGCCGTTATTGAAAAAATACCCTACGCTCAAAATTGTTTTTGAGCATATCACCACCAAAGATGCGGCAGCGTTTGTCACCAGCGCGCCCAGCAATGTGGCCGCAACCATAACCGCCCATCATTTATTGATGAACCGTAACGACATGTTTAAAGGCGGCATTCAGCCGCATCATTATTGTTTGCCAATTTTAAAGCGCGAAGAACATCGCTTGGCCTTGGTACAAGCCGCAACCTCGGGCAATGCTAAATTTTTCTTAGGCACAGACAGCGCGCCGCATGCCAAACACACCAAAGAGGCCGCTTGTGGTTGTGCGGGCATGTATACAGCACATACGGCAATTGAGCTCTATGCAGAAGCATTTGAGGCGGCAAACGCATTAGATAAGCTAGAAGGGTTTGCCAGTGTTTATGGGGCAGATTTTTATGCATTACCGCGCAATTCCGCGCAAATCACGCTGGCAAAAGAAACTTGGATAGTGCCTGCCAATTTACCTTTTGACCAAGACGTCATCGTGCCGTTACGTGCAGGGCAAGCGGTGCATTGGAAATTAAAATAATCTTCAAATCAGTGCATATTTTGCACATCACAATTTCTGTGTTTAAAGCTGGTTTTTAGATACAACCTTTTACGCTGCCCTGCGAGCCTTTATTTATAAGGCTCACAGGGCAGC
>JAKQTB010000023.1 GCA_029569495.1 Pseudomonadota bacterium
GTGTTGTCTGATGGTTATGGCGAGTCTTTAATTGATTATAATCACGCACAAACGGTGTTTGGCTTTGGTGTTTCTATTGGTGAGTAATAGAAACGCCTTATTTTTAATGGCTGGCATGCGTGCAAAGTAATTTTTTGATGAAGCGTAATCAATAGAAAGTGACTATGAGTAACCTCCCTAACTGCCCAAAGTGCAATTCAGAATACACTTATGAAGATGGTGACCAATACATTTGCCCCGAATGTGCGCATGAGTGGCCAAAAAACGCCGTCGCTGACAGTGCAGAAGAAGCAAAAGTCGTGCGTGACGCCAATGGCAATCTATTGCAAGATGGCGACAGCATTACCGTGATTAAAGACCTGAAAGTCAAAGGCTCTTCATTGGTCGTTAAAGTGGGCACTAAAGTAAAGAATATTCGCCTGGTGGAGGGCGATCATGACATTGATTGCAAAATCGACGGCATTGGTGCTATGAAATTGAAATCAGAGTTTGTGAAAAAAGCCTAACTATTTCATATGGTTAGGCTTGCGAATGAAAGCAATCGCGCTTGTTAGCGGTTATCTGAATACGACTAGTCTAACTGACTTGTTAGCGGTTAGACAGTAACACAAATCCCAGCAACGCAAATGCAAACAGTAAACTGGCGGTGGCGGTGGTTACATTGCTTGCCTCTGCACTTTGTTGTGCGTTTTTGCTTGACACCGCTTTATCGTTACTTGATGCGGTTACTTCATGGTTTACCGTAGCAATCACTTTTTCAGGTACTTGTTTGTCAGCCGCTAGGCCAGGCATAGATGTTGCAATCATAGTAGTGAAAAATATGGCTGAAATGATATTTTTGAGCATTTCGCTCTCCTTAATATAGTACTTAATTGCAGAAGCAATTATGATGCCAATAGAATTATACTTACCTATTAATTTATTATCAATAGGTTAGCGTATTTTTATGATGTTATAGTTTAAATGTGCCTGTTGGTTTGCACGACATTGCTGCTGAAATCATGATGAAAAAATCAACATGGTGCATGGCAACAGACTTGAGTTTGATGGAGGCGCTACAAATGTATAGATTTCAGGTGGCTCTTTTAATTGAAGATTGCACGCAGACGTGGGCAATTCCACCCAAGATAAATTGACTGGCCGCTTTGGTCACATCACCTCAGGCGACCTTCAACAATAAAGTTTGTATTTCTACAATCGGCCATTAAGCGACCTGTGGAAATCGTGCTATGTGATGGTATCTCTGTTTAGCTTGCCAAATATCATATTGCACTTGTAGGCGTGACCAAAAGCCTGCTGAGGTGCCTAGCGCATCTGACAAAAGTAGATCCATTTCTGCGCTAATGCCTGCTTTGCAATTTAATATCCGTGATAAAGCTGCACGAGTAACACCAAGGTGCTTCGATGCATCAGTAATAGTTAAGTTTTCTGGTAGGTATTCTCTTAATACCTCACCAGGATGTACGGGTGCATGCATTTCCATTTAATTATCCTAATATTAGTTTTATCACTATTGTTAGTGATAGTCTAAATAATCTACAAGCTCTATATCACTATCATAAAACTTAAAAATGACGCGCCAATTATCATTGACTGTGAGCGACCAGAAACCGGTGCGATCGCCCGTTAGCTGGTGTAGTCTCCATGAAACAGGTGCTCTTAAATCATCTGGGGATTCTGTCGCATGCATGGCGGTGAGTTGCACTTTAAGCTTAATTGCATGATGTGGTTGAATGCCCGATTTGTTGCCAGTGTTAAAAAACTGCTCCAAGCCTTTATGACGAAAGTTTTTAATCATACAAAATTATAACACCGTATAGTTAAGCTATACAACAGTCGCATCATTTACTGCATTTAGCCATAGACAGTAAGCTTCGAGCTTGTAATCTAATGAAACAGAAAGTAAGAGATATTTTTCATGGCAATCAAATTACTGCCCGCGCCATTGTTATGCAACAAAGAACTGGCTTACCTGTGCACTTTGAAATTGCAGAGCCAACCCGCAATTCTATTTATGCGTGGATTGAGTTTGCGCATCTTCGTTCAGAAGACTTTCTGTTCCCTAGCCGTATTCATGATTCACTGCAATTATCTACCAGGCAATATGCGCGTATTGTTAATGCACGGGTAGAAGAAATTGGGCTAGATTCAGCAAATTATGGCACCCATACCATGCGTAGAACTAAAGCCACGCTCATTTATAAGCCTACAAAAAATTTACGTGCCATTCAGTTGCTTTTGGGGCATACCAAGCTTGATAGTACTGTGCGTTATCTTGGCATTGAAGTAGATGATGCTTTGGAGTTGGCAGAGCAAACGGAAGTGTAATGAGATTCAGCACAGCTATTGAGAAATGGTTGTGCTGAATTGCTAGTGTATCTGAATCTGCATGTTTAACTATGAATATAAACTAACATTTAAAGTCAAATTGAATAATGTTTCAGCAGTGATATAATAAATCATGGCTGATAAAAAACTGATTGATGAGCAACACGTCATATCCTCAAAGAAGGGTAATGGTATGTTGCGACGTGAAGTTTGGGTAGATGATGATGGTCGAGTGACCAGATATAATCTAGCTTACATCAATCATCATTTATTTAATGCTGATAATGGTCGTATCATTGGTTTTGATAATGCGCATGGTTATCACCATAGGCATGATCACGGCAAAGTTGAAGCGGTAGAATTTAAAAGTTTTGCGGAAACAGAAAAGTTGTTTGAGCAGGCATGGTTAGCACTCAGGAGAAAGTAATGCATATTAAAATTGAAAGTACAGAAGACTTTTTTAATCGCGGTAAGGCGATAGCGAGTTTGGCTGATAAAGGTCTACTTGAAAAAGAAAGTAAAATCGTTAGCTTTGAACATGCTGAAGATTTAGCTAAAGTCGTGTCTGCGGCAAAAATTGATTTGTTTCGAGCGATCCGCTTACGTTCGGGTTCAATTACCGATATAGCTCAACGCCTTAATCGTGACAGATCGGCAGTTAAACGTGATATTGATGTTTTGCAATCAATCGGCTTAGTTGAATTACACACCCTTAAAAATGCTGGACATGGTACAAAAAAAGAGGTGGTGGCTTGTGATAACCAAGTTTTGTTGGCTTGGTGATTTATGGTTTACCTTTTACTTAAAAATATCTTCAATAAATTTCCAACAATCAATGTCCGCAGTGCCATCACTACCAAAAGTTGAGTAGTAAACTTGTATGTCGGCTTTGTCTCGCTAATTACGCGTTCAAAAAAATGGTCAAAATCGAATAACTATCGATGGCTACTTTCAAATAATAACGAGTGTCTCTTTTAACTAGAATACTCACAGGGCTTCCAGAGCATCGAAAAAGGTTGGGTTGAAAATAGGCGCATTTAAAGCGCTTAATTTACGCTTTAAAAATGTAGTTTTTATGGCCGTTTATTAAAAAATTGTACGGTCTGTGGCGGACCCATTTGAATGACGGGCTTACGGATTTTCCCCATCACATGCATCTCGCAGGGTTTACAGTCAAATTTCAATGTGAATCGGTCGTTGCCGCTAATGAGCGTCATGGGTTCTGCCGTCACCGTGCCTTGCACGCCAATCACGCCTTTGGCTTCTTTGGGGCATAGCCCGTGGCTAAAACGCAGGCAATGTTTGGTAATCATCACCGGCACTTCACCGAGCTCTTTATTGGCCTCATAGGCTTTTGCAATGAGGTTTACGCCGTGTTTTGCATAAAACTGCCGCGCTTTTTGGTTGTAGACGTTGGCGAGGTAAGTCAGTGTATCTTCAGGATAAATCGCGGGGGGTTCGGCAGCCATGCGACGTGGTGGCCGCGCATAACTTTTATTACGCGCTATTTGCAAGCCATCAATTGCCTCACGGCGAAGGGCGTTGGCAATGGATGCGGGTACAAACCAGGTTTGCGTGGTTGCGATTTCAATGGTATTCACAACAAAATCAGTGCTACCAAGCTTGCTTAAATTTTCTTTTAGGCTATGGATGGCTTTATCGGGCGTTTGCGCTACTTGCTTTTCTGCATGCGTCAAATAAGTGACGTTGATTCCAGTTTCGTCAATAGCCTCTAGCCCAAAGCCATCGCTGGTTTCAAAAAAACGCATGTTGAGCCTGATTTTGCGCTGTGCTGAATCTTTTTCAAGTAATCGCATAAAAGAATGGTCGCGGTTGCGATACACAATTGTGTTGTTGCGAATATCAGCGGGCATCTCGTTGGGGTAAAGCTTTTTACCATCCACGGTATTAATGCGCAAGCCCACCAATTCTTTATGCACATCAAAAAAGCACACGCCATCGCCATTATGTAACTGAGTGGGCGTTTCAACTTCAATAAAATCTTTGCCTACCTTAGTTACTTTTCCTAACAATTCGCCTGAAAATTTAGGCGTATCAAACGCACCAATATCGGCTTGGCGACCGTTGGCAAAGTAATCCGTCGCGCTGCGGTTAAAGGTTTTTTCGGGCTGTGGGTTAAAGGTGTAAGTGCAATTGCCGTGTGATGATTTGGCTAACTCTGGCCTATCGTGCAAAATTTCATCTAATAGTTGGCGATAATGTGCAGTGGCATTTTTGACATAAGGTAAATCTTTATAGCGACCTTCAATCTTAAAGCTGCTGACGCCCGCATCAATTAACGCACGCAAGTTGGCGCTTTGGTCATTATCTTTCATTGATAGATAATGCTTATCTTTGCCAATTATGCGGCCTTTTTGGTCTTCTAATGTAAAAGGCAAACGGCACTCTTGCGAACATTCACCACGGTTGGCACTGCGCCCGGTGTGGGCATGGCTGATGTAACATTGCCCGCTAAACGCCACACACAATGCCCCGTGAATAAAATACTCTAAGTTTGCGCTGGTGGCGTCGGCAATTTTCTTGACCGTTTTTAAATCCAGCTCGCGCGCTAACACTATTTGGCTAAAGCCCACTTGGTCTAAAAACGCGGCTTTTTCAACCGTGCGAATATCCGTTTGCGTGCTGGCGTGCAGTTGTATGGGCGGTAAGTCTAGTTCTAGCAAACCCATATCCTGAATAATCAGTGCGTCCACGCCAATTTCGTAGAGTTGATGTGTGAGTTTTTGCGCGGCTTCCAACTCGTTATCATGAAAAATGGTATTGAGCGCCACAAAAATTTCGGCATGAAAACGCCGCGCATGTTTTACCAAACGCGCAATATCTTCTAATGTATTTGGCGCTTTGGCCCGCGCGCCAAATGCCGGCCCGCCAATATACACTGCATCCGCCCCATGGTTAATGGCCTCAATGCCAAAATCAGCATTTTTTGCGGGAGCGAGGAGTTCTAAGTGTTTGCGGGTTTTAATCATTAGGTTTAAATTTTAAAATTTAGTGCACATTTTTAAAAGTGGCCGCTATATTAAGCCGCACGGCGGCTGCCATCAAGCGTTTATCGCGAGACCAAAGCAAGGTGTTACCTTGTAACAAGGCGGATGCCAATAAGTGCACATCAATTAAGCCAATACCTAACCCAAACAAAGCATGTTTTTCTATGAAGAAAATAATTTCTTCATTATCTGCAATATTGGCGCGTGGCAAATTATCTAGCAAACTCAAAATTTGTGTACGCTGACGAAAATTACCTAACGCCAATTCGCCTCTTACAAATGGGTGAATGAGCACATTGTTTTGCGTGAGTAATTGCACCAATGCGGCATCACTATTACGCAAATGGTCAATCCAAACTGAACTATCAACTAATATCATGGCAAGGCTAGCAAGGTTTACTCAATGCTTTTTCTGCGCGTAATATGTTCTAGCTGCGGCTCACTACCGCCCAAGTTCGCCAGCCTTAACGCACTTTCTCGCGCAATTAAGGCTTTTAATGCCTCCTTTACCAAGCTAGATTTCTCATGCAAGCTGGTTAAAGCTTGCGCCTTGGCTAATAAATCATCATCTAACACAATGGTTGTTCTCATCAAATGCCCTTTTTTACATAAAAATAATCATCAAATGATGCGCTTTTTAGTGTAAAAATGCAACGCCATTCACTGCAACAAAAGAAGTTGACAGGCTCTCAAGTGGGTGTTACTTTAGTGACACCTTGTTAATGTTTAGGAGTAAAGCTTATGGCAACCACGAGCTTAAAATTACCAGATACACTCAAAGAACGTGTGGCAAAACTGGCAGAAGCCGCAGGAAAAACACCGCATGCATTTATGGTAGAGGCTATTGAGCACGAAACAAGGCGCAATGAAAAGTATCAGGCATTTTTGGCAGAAGCAGAGACTTCATGGCAAGAGTATCAGAAAACAGGCCAGGCATATGACGCTGATGAAGTGAATGCTTATTTTCGTGCCAAAATTCAAGGCATAGAAATCCCTAAGCCAGCACTTAAAAAATACAAATAGCTCTGCTCATGGCAATAATTAACTATACGCCAAAGTTCTTGGAAGACATGGTGCGCGTTACTGATTTTCTAACCGAGGCATCAAGCACTGAACAGGCGCTCATTGCTTATGACATCATTCAACATGGCATACAAACCTTGGTGAATCATCCTGAAATTGGCAGAATATCGACACGTTCAGATTTTCGTGAACTGGTCATTTCATACGGGAATACTGGCTATATCGCCTTGTACCGATACAATCAACTGACAGATATTGTAACTATCACAGCAATCAGACACCAACGAGAAGTAGATTATCATTGAAAAACCATCAGTTACTACAACGCAGCTTATCCTCAGTCTGGCACCCCTGTACGCAGATGAAACAACATGAACAATTTCCTTTGGTTCCGATTAGCAGGGGCGATGGCATTTGGTTGGTTGACGAAGATGGCAATCGTTATTTAGATGCAGTGAGTTCTTGGTGGGTGAATTTGTTTGGCCACAATAACACGCGTATTAAAGACGCGATTAAATTGCAGTTGGATACCTTAGAACACGTGATGCTGGCGGGTTTTACCCACGAGCCTGTGGTGGCGTTATCTGAGAAACTCGCCAAACTGACAGGTTTAGGCCATGCCTTTTACGGCAGTGATGGCGCAAGTGCGACTGAAATTGCGTTGAAAATGAGTTTTCATTATTGGCGCAACACGGGCAAGCCGAATAAGACCAAGTTTGTCAGCCTGCAAAATAGCTACCATGGCGAGACGCTGGGCGCGCTAGGCGTCACCGATGTGGCAATTTTTAAAGATACTTATGCGCCACTTTTAATGCAGTCTGCGCAAATGCCTAGCCCTGATTTTAGATTAGCCGAAACTGAGGAAAGTGCAGAAAATTATGCAATGCGCTGTGCCGAAGCTTTACAAAATTATTTTGCAGCGCATCACCATGAAATTGCGGCGTTTATTATTGAGCCACTCGTGCAATGTGCCGCCGGTATGGGCATGTATCATCCAATCTACATGGCGAGAGCGTGTGAAATTTGTACGCAATATGAGGTACATTTAATTGCGGATGAAATTGCCGTTGGTTTTGGCCGCACCGGCACAATGTTTGCCTGTGAGCAAGCAAACATAAAACCTGATTTTATTTGTCTCTCAAAAGGCATCACGGGAGGCTACTTACCTTTGTCAGCAGTACTCACCACGGATGAAGTCTATCAGGCTTTTTATGACGACAGTACAATACGCGGGTTTTTGCACAGCCATAGTTATACTGGCAACCCACTGGCCTGTAGTGCCGCGCTGGCGACCTTGGCGATTTTTGAATCAGACAATGTTTTACAAACAAATCTTGAAAAAGCCGCCGCCATTTGGGCTAAAATGCAAGTGCTTACTGACTTGCCAATTAAGCATTTAAGGCATCAGGGCATGATATTTGCCTTTGATGTGGTTACACAAAATGCGCAGTTTTCTAAGCAGTGTTATCAAGCGGCGTTGCAGCAAAATTTACTCATTCGCCCCGTTGGTAATACCGTTTATTTTATGCCACCCTACACAATTACTTTTGACGAAATCAATACGATGGTTACAGCCGCGTATCAAGCAGTAAAAAATTCAATATGAAATTCATGCAATTTTGGTGGTGTTTGATTGTGCTTGCAACAGGCGCTCTTGGCCTACCCGCCTATGCGGAGTTACCTCCATCTGTTGCCAGCGCACTTAAAAATGCGGGTATTCCAGCGCAAAATGTCGCAGTTTTTGTTCAGGCTGTTGAAGGCAGCAGCCCAATACTCAGCCACAATGCGGATAAAAGCATGAATCCCGCCTCGGTGATGAAATTGGTGACAACCAATGCCGCACTCGATTTACTGACACCATCTTACCGCTGGAAAACCGAAGTATATCGCGATGGCACTGTTGCAGATGGCGTGTTACAAGGCAATTTAATTATTAAAGGTTATGGCGACCCAAGTTTTAAGGCACAAGACTTCTGGCGCATGCTCATGAGTGTGCAACAGACTGGCATTACAAAAATTCAAGGCGATTTAGTGTTGGATAAAAGCTACTTCTCGCAACAAGTTGGCCCTAGAAAGACCTTTGATGATGAAACATGGCGCGCGTATAACGCCGAGCCGAGTGCGTTGTTGGTCAATGGACGAAACACGAGTTTTAAGTTTGTCGCAACTGAGGCGGAAGTTAACGTCAGCCAAGAGTTTGAGTTGAGTGAAATACAAATCATCAATCGTATGAAGCCAGCCAAGGGGGCATGTGGGGAATGGCGTAGCCGTTTTGGTTATACCGTCACGCAACAAGCCAATGGCGCAGTTGTCACGTTTAATGGCACTTACGCCCCAGATTGCGGTGAGCGCTACTTAGAACTCAGCGTGTTTGATGATGAAAAGTACGCGTTTTATACGTTCAAAAAATTATGGCGCCAACTTGGCGGAAGTTTTGCCGGAAAATTAAAAACTCAGGATGTTACAACGCAAATATTAAATAGCCAGGCAGTAAAAATTTTAGCGCAATATTCTGAGCCATTGGCTTACGTTGAGCGCGAGATTAATAAATGGAGCAATAATTTAATGGCGCGGCAATTATTGCTCACCATCGGCGCGGAAAAATCAGGCGCACCTGCCAGCGAGGAAAAAGGCGCTGTGGCCATCAAAGATTGGCTAGCCAGTAAAACGCTTAATGGACAATCGCTGGCAGCCAGCGAACTGGTCATTGAAAATGGTTCTGGTTTATCCCGCATTGAGCGTATGAATGCCCAGCACTTAGGGCGTATGTTACTAAGTGCTTACATAAGCCCGGTGATGCCAGAATTTATGGCTTCGATGCCTATTTTGGCACAAGATGGCACGATTCAAAAGCGCCTGAAAGAAAGCCCAGTCGCGCATCATGCGCACTTAAAAACAGGCTCGATCAATGGCGTGAGCGCGATTGCCGGCTATGTGCTGGATGCGAATAACCACCGCCATGTGCTGGTGATGATGGTGAATCATGCCAACGCAGGTGCAAGCAAAAATGCGCAAGATGCGCTGATTGAATGGGTGCATCAACAACCCTAAGGCGAGCGGCCTTAGGTAAATACAGGCGAACTTAACTGGCGATTGAGGTATCATATTGCCTGTAATAATTTTAGATGATTGAATGAAATAAAGGATTAGCAATGAAACTATTGAACCTGTTGCTAGCAAGCGGATTGGTTTTTTCACTCGGCGCTTGTAATGCAGACTCCACACAAAATACTTCAGCAAAGGAAACCTCGGCCATGACAGCAAATCTCACAGAATTACAAAAAATTGACACGCAGGTGGGAACAGGTCGCGAGGCCGAACCTGGCTTTAATGTCAAAGTACATTACACCGGATGGCTGCACGATGCTGCCGCAGAAGGCGGAAAAGGCAAAAAATTTGATAGCAGCGTTGACCGTGGTCAGCCATTTGAATTCTTTTTGGGTCAAGGCCAAGTAATACAAGGCTGGGATGAAGGTTTTGCTGGCATGAAAGTGGGTGGCAAACGCACCTTGATTATTCCATCTGAAATGGGTTATGGCGCGCGCGGCGCGGGTGGCGTAATTCCACCGAATGCTAATTTGATTTTTGATGTTGAATTGTTAGACGTTAAATAAAGTATGTAGGCGCGCAATTTATTGCGCGCCTACAGGAGAGTAAAATGCACGTTAGCATTAAATGGATTGATGGCGTAAGTTTCATAGGCGAATCTGAAACTGGCCACGCGGTGGTGATGGATGGCGCACCTGAAAACGGCGGACGCAATATTGGCATGCGCCCCATGGAAATGTTATTGATTGGCATGGGCGGATGCACTTCGTTTGATGTGGTGGCCATACTCAAAAAAGCCCGTCAGCCCATCGTGCATTGTGTGGCTGAAATTGATGCGACACGTGCGGATGAAATTCCAAAAGTGTTTACCAAAATTCACGTGCATTTTGTGGTGACGGGTAACAATTTGAATGAAACGCAGGTGGAACGCGCCGTAAAACTCTCAGCAGAAAAATATTGTTCTGCTTCTATTATGTTGTCAAAGTCAGTAGAAATTACGCACAGTTTTGAAATCAAAGCCCCCGATTTTAGTTAAGGCAAAACGGGTTATTTGCGCCGAGAAAAAATAAATGCCCTGGAAGCCTTTATTTATAAGGCTCGCAGAGCATCAAAAAAGGTTGGTCT
>JAKQTB010000030.1 GCA_029569495.1 Pseudomonadota bacterium
CACTCAAAAATTAAACGTTACCGATTTATTCAGGCTTCTATCAACAACATTTTTACACGCAATTTTAATACAACCCTTTTGACCTGCCCTGCGAGCCTTTATTTATAAGGCTCGCAGGGAAGCGTTTTTTGCTCGGCGAAAATTAGCAATTTAAAAACGATTTTTCATTGCGAGCCAGCATGAATTAAGCGACAATAAAACTTCTTTTCAAACTGCAATATCTTCAGTATTACAACATCAGGCTTGCTAGACACGTTTGCAATTACGCAAATATCGTCATAATAAAAAATAATAGCAGTCACGCAAATAAAGGAGTTTTTCATGCAAGATCAAATTGATATTTTTATTTCATCCCTCAATCAATTCTGGCATCAGGTCGCTGCATTTTTTCCTAAACTTCTCGCTGTCATTATCATTTTATTTTTTGGCTGGCTGATTGCTAAAGGCTCGCGCATCGCGGTTAAGCGCTTTTTAAAATGGGTTAAATTTGACAAATTTTCAGGTAAATCTGGGCTTGAGTCCTACCTACAAAATGACGATTACGACGTGTCGCTCAGCGGCATCATTAGTCAAATTGTATTTTGGTTAGTCATTTTGCTGTTTATTATTACGGGTGCCAATGCGCTGGGCTTAAATGAAGTGGCGGACATGCTCAAACAATTAGCCAACTACCTGCCAAAAATCATTGTGGCGATTGTGGTGTTGATTTTTGGTACGTTATTGGGCCGCTTTGTGAACCGCTTGGTGTTTGCCTGGCTGCACAGCATTAAATTTGATGGTGCGCTTAAAGTAAGCACTTCAGCTGAATATCTGGTACAGATATTTGCGATTTTTGTGGCGCTTGAGCAGTTAGACATTGGCTCTCAACTCGTGACAGCGCTGTTTATCATTATGTTTGGCGCTATCTTTTTAGCGCTGGCCATTGCTTTTGGGCTAGGTGGTAAAGATTATGCGGCTAAAATTATTGAAGATAGGCATAACCAAAAGTAAGCAGAAATTTTGGAGATAATGCTGTTAAGAATAAAAAAGCCGTACTGATTTAGTACGGCTTTTTAATGGTCTTTCCAAAATTTCTGCATCTCAAAAAACATAAAAGAGGCTGTCCAGGTAATCAGCACCAACCCGGTAAGCGCCTCAAGCCCGGCCAAAAAGCGAATATCACCTTTGGCGACAATGTCACCAAAACCAAGTGAAGTGTAGCTTACAAACGAAAAGTAACTGCAGTCCATTAAGCTTTGGTCAAAATGGCCTTCAAGCGTGCCAAACCCGCCATGGTGAATCATAAAATAATATCCAAATGCAAACACCCAAATTTCTATGACATGGGCAATCAGTGCGCCAAACACCCCAAACAAAATACGCAATCGCTGCTTAATCGGTAAATGCGGGATCAAGCGCGTGAGCAAATTCAGTGCTTCAAAGTGAATTAACACTGCTACCGCCACCAAAAAACTATTCAACAAGTACGCTGAAACCATCATTCACCTTTGCGCCGCATTACACAAGCTCTCTACGACGCAACTCAGACTTAATATAGGCGTAATAAATTGGCGCTGCCACCACACCTGCTAAGCCAAAAGCCGCTTCCATCAGTAACATGGCAATTAATAGCTCCCATGCGTTGGCGCGAATTTGCCCACCTACAATACGTGCATTCAAAAAATATTCAAACTTGTGGATGATAATCAGATAGGCCAATGACGCAATTGCAATCCCCAATGACTGGCTTAAACTCACCACCACAATCACCGTATTTGAAATTAAATTACCAATGACTGGCAACAAGCCTACCAAAAAAGTGATGGCAATCATGGTTTTAATCAAAGGCAAATGAATGCCCATTAAAGGTAATACAACCGCTAAATAAATCGCCGTAAACGTGGTGTTAATGGCCGAAATACGCACTTGTGCAAAGACTATCCGACGAAACGCGTCGCCAAACAAATCGCCCCTTGTCGCCAGCGCGCGTGCAAAAGGTTTGCGGCTATCCATTCTCACCGCGTCCCGCACTGCAATCATGCCGCCAATAATCATCCCAATTAGCACATGTGCGGTTGCCCGCCCTGCTTCTTTACCCACCACTTGCAGTTCATCTGCATGTGACCGCAACCACTCGGAGGCTTGCTCCCGAAAGGTATGGGCATCGGCTGGCAGATGATCCAGCAACCAAGTGGGTAAAATTTTGCGTGAATCTTCCAGAATTTGCGCCATTTTCGCAAGTAAAACTGTCACACTTCCCGCATCAGACCTTAAAAACGCCACCAAGGCGGCCCCTGCTAAACTCAGCAATCCAACAATTATCACCACCAAAATACCCACTGCCCAAAGTTTGGCGCGATTACTTGGTTTTTTTGTAGGAAAGCGCTTGGCAATTTGCGGTGTGAGCATATGCACGAGTTCATACACCAACAAACCCGCCAACAATGCAGGCAGCAAATGAAACACCAGCACAAAAACCAAAACAATCGCGGCCGCCACCCAAGCAGCAATTTCATAAACATTTGGTGGTAATTTTTTTGAAGTGTTCATCATGCGAATAGTTTCAATTTAAATGCGTTATTGGTCATTAAGTGATTAAGGCATCACGCGATAAAACAATACCACACCCAGTGTAAAAGCATGCTACAAACTTTAACTGCCGTAAGGCTTAAAGCGATTCAGGAAGTTTTCTGCCTCATTCACAGGTAGCGACAGCACCAAATCCACCTGCGCGTTAAATGATTTGCTCAAAATTGTGCCGTTACATTTTGGCAGCACATTTGTGAGCATGTCCATTTGTTTGTAGCTGATGGTTAACGGGTAACTGCGCATTTCTACATACTCGGCCGTTTTTGAAGCGTCCAAAGCAAGCTTTGCCGTGCCACCGTATGCGCGCACCAAACCGCCCGTCCCTAAATTAATACCGCCGTAGTAGCGAATGACCGCTACACACACATTGATAAAATCGCGCCCTTCAATATGCTTGAGTATCGGCATGCCAGCCGTGCCAGATGGCTCGCCCGCATCTGAAAAGCGCGGAATAATGCCATCAGTGGTTTTAATGCGAAAGCCATAAGCCAAGTGATGCGCCGTTGGGTGTTGTGCAGCAAACGCACGGAGTGCCGCGCCGATTTCACGTTCATCTGCACACGGCAATGCCGCAGCAATAAAGCGGGATTTGTTAATGGTTTGTTCGGCAAACCCCGCTTCTAAAATAGAAATCAAAATTGCACCTGAGTTTGTATCTTAAAAACTACCTTCCCTTGCCCAATATGCTACCCAACACACCGCGAATAATACTGCGCCCAAGTTGCGAACCCACCGCGCGCGCAGCAGACTTTGCAGCGCTTTCTAAAATGGTGTCAGAACGGCTAGTTTTTTTACCACCCAAAATGTCGCCCCAGCTAAAGCCTTCATCTGCTTTGGCTTCCGTTGCGCTCTGCGTAGCACGTGTTTTTAAAATCTCGTAGGCCGACTCACGGTCAACCGTTTTTTCATACGCGCCAGCCACCAATGAAGTCTTCATCACATCCAAGCGCTCACCATCGGTAATCGGCCCAATGCGGCTGGATGGCGGGCAAACAAACGTGCGCTCAACTGGTGTTGGTATGCCTTTTTCATCTAACAATGACACCAGCGCCTCACCCACGCCTAATTCTGTAATTGCCGTGGCCACATTCACTTTTGGATTGCTTCTAAAGGTTTCTGCTGCGGCATTCACCGCTTTTTGGTCGCGCGGGGTAAAGGCGCGCAGGGCATGTTGCACGCGGTTACCAAGCTGGCCAAGGACGGCATCTGGAATGTCTAACGGGTTCTGCGTGACAAAATACACGCCCACACCTTTTGAACGAATCAAACGCACCACTTGCTCAATTTTGGTCAATAATGCTTGCGGTGCATCGTTAAACAATAAGTGTGCCTCATCAAAGAAAAACACCAGTTTCGGTTTTTCTAAATCACCCACTTCGGGTAATTTTTCAAACAATTCTGACAACAACCACAGCAGTAAAGTAGCGTAAATACGTGGCGAATTAAACAACTTATCGGACGCCAGAATATTCACGATGCCGCGTCCATCTGCATCGGTTTGCATTAAGTCATCCAGATTCAGCGCTGGTTCGCCAAACAATTGGTCGGCGCCTTGGGTTTCTAATTCAAGCAAACTGCGTTGCACCGCGCCCACGCTGGCGGCCGAAATATTGCCATACTGCGCTTGGTAAGTGGCTGAATTTTCTGCCGCGTGTTGCATCATGGCGCGTAAATCTTTTAAATCCAGCAACAGCCAGCCATTGTCATCGGCAATTTTAAATACAGAATTCAACACGCCGCCCTGCACTTCATTTAAATTGAGCAAACGTGCCAATAATAGCGGCCCCATTTC
>JAKQTB010000032.1 GCA_029569495.1 Pseudomonadota bacterium
CCATTATCCAAATGGGCCAAACAGCGAATTACATCACAGGGGCAATTCCATATGCTAATTACCAAAATAAAGCAGTGGAAACACAACTCATCTAAACATAGTGCTAAAAGTTAAAAAATTAAGGAGTCATCACAATGAGCATGAATACAGAAACCGTTGCCAATACCTCAAACAATAAATTAAAAGTTGCGGGTGGCGAGTACCTCACCTTTGTTTTAGGTGATGAGCAATATGGTCTAGAAATTTTGAAAGTACAAGAAATTCGCGGCTACGACACCGTCACACAAATCGCCAATACGCCAGATTTTATTAAAGGCGTGGTGAATTTACGCGGCAAAATTGTGCCCATTGTGGATTTACGCATCAAGTTTAAGCTTGGCAAAGTGGAATACGATGAATTTACCGTGGTGATTATTTTAAATCTGGGTGGCCGCGTGGTGGGCATCGTGGTGGATGGCGTTTCAGACGTTAAAGCGCTCAAAGAAGAGCAAATTCGCGATGTGCCTGCGCTAGTCTCAAATATTGATACCAAATATATTGTCGGCCTTGCTACGGTTGAAGAACAGATGTTTATTTTGGTGGATATTGAACAATTGATGAGTAGCCAAGAAATGGCGCTCATGGACGCAGTTGCTGTTCATTAATTTTTAAACGATTACGATTAAGAAAGAAAAGGTCATTATTATGTTTGCTTCTATTATTAATAAACTAGCCAGCGGCACACAAGCCACTAAAAAAATCATTGATGAAGTCACGGAGTTTCGTGCCCTAAAAGCTGAGATTAACAAAGCACGCTGTGTGCTTGAGTTTGATGCAAAAGGCACGATTACAGCCATCAATCAAAACGCTTTAAAAGCATTAGGGTTTAGTGAATCAGATGTGTTGAATGAACATCACCGTGTGCTGGTAGGTAGCACCGAGAGCGCACGCCCAGAATACGAAGATTTTTGGGAAAACCTGCATGGTGGTACTACGCAAACGGGCAAGTTCAAATTTAAAAACAAAAAAGGTGAAGATGTTTGGTTTCAGGGCTACTACGCCCCTGTGATTAACAGTAAGCATCAACTCATAAAAGTGGTTAGTTATTTAACCGACATTACCGCTGAGCTAACAAGAGCACTCGTGCTACAAGGGGAAGATGAAGCGCTTAATCAAACCTTTGGTGTGATGGAATGCGACATGGCAGGCAACATTACAGAGTGTAATGATTTATTTATGCAACCACTAGGTTATAGAAGAGAGGAGTTAGTGGGGCATCATGTGGGTGTTTTGCTACCTCCTGAAGTTGCGCAAAGCCCAGAGTACAAAAAAATGTGGGAAGAACTCAACGCCGGTATTAGCCAAACCAGACAAATCCGCCGCATTTCAAAAGACCGCAAAGAATATTGGTTTCAATCGACCTATGTGCCGATCAGTGATGAAGCCCGTAAACCGTACAAAGTGGTCGTATATTCATATTGCATTACGGCTGAAAAAATCAAAAATGCTGACTATGAAGGCCAACTAAACGCCATTAATAGGCTGCAAGGTGTTATTGAGTTTGATCTGACTGGCAAAATTCTTAAGGTGAATGACAATATTGCTAAAGTGACTGGCTATAGTGAAAAAGAAATTGTTGGCAATCAACATAGTATGTTTGTGGATGCTGCTTATAAATCGAGCAGTGAATATAAAGCGTTTTGGGATAAGTTGAGCCGCGGCGAGCCAAGTGACGGACTATTTAAACGGATTGGCAAAGGTGACAAAGAAATTTGGCTACAAGCCACTTACAACCCTATTTTTGATGCAAATAATAAGCCATACAAAGTGGTGAAATATGCCACAGACATCACCGAGCGTTACAACAAAGACCGTGCCGTTGAAGAAAATGCCAAAGAAGCGTTACTCATCAAAAACACGCTAGATAGCGCTTCAACAAACATGATGATGGCAGATAACGACGGCTTCATTCGTTACATGAACCATTCAACCGCAAAATTAATGCAAGATGCGCAAGTTGAAATGCGCAAGGCAATTCCCAATTTTGATGCGAATAAAATTATTGGTCAAAATTTTGATATTTTCCACAAAAGCCCGTCACATCAGCGCAATTTATTGGCGATGTTGAAGCAGCCATATGAAAATATTGTCCCAGTAGGCAACATGTTTTTCAAACTTAAGGCCAGCCCAATATTTACCGCCGATGGTACGCGTAATGGCACTGCTTTAGAGTGGATTGACGTTACGCAAGAAAGAAAAGTTGAAATAGAGATTTCAGAGCTACTTGATGCGACTAATCACGGCGACTTAACGCTACGGTTAGCGCTTGAAAATAAAACAGGTGTGACAGAAGTGATTTGTAAAGGCATCAATAATCTGATGGATAACTTTACGAATGTGATGTTGCAAATTAAAGAGGCTGGTGAAACTATTAACACGGCTGCAGGTGAAATTTCTTCAGGCAACACTGACCTTTCAAGCCGCACCGAGCAACAAGCTTCAAGCCTTGAAGAAACAGCCTCTAGCATGGAAGAGCTTGCCTCTACAGTTAAGCAAAATGCAGAAAATGCCAAGCAAGCAAATCAGCTTGCGGCCTCAGCCTCAAGTGTCGCGGTAAAAGGTGGAGAAGTCGTTGGTCAAGTGGTTGCTACTATGAGTTCCATCAATGAAAGTGCTAAAAAGATTGAAGACATTATTTCAGTCATTGACGGCATCGCTTTCCAAACCAATATTTTGGCGCTCAACGCAGCCGTTGAAGCGGCGCGTGCTGGTGAGCAAGGCCGTGGCTTTGCGGTGGTAGCGGGTGAAGTGCGTAACCTAGCCCAACGTTCTGCCAGTGCTGCGAAAGAGATTAAAGAACTCATCACAGATTCAGTCAGCAAAACCGCTGAAGGCACCGTACAAGTTGAAAACGCTGGTAAAACCATGCAAGAAATTGTGAGTTCAGTGCAACGTGTGACTGACATTATGGGTGAAATTGCAGCAGCATCAAGCGAGCAAAGCGCAGGCATTGACCAAGTGAATAACGCGATTACCAGCATGGATGAAGTCACGCAACAAAATGCCGCACTAGTAGAAGAAGCGGCTGCTGCTGCTGAATCACTGGTTGAGCAAGCGGTGACATTAATGGATACAGTGAACGAGTTTAAGTTAAATGGTGGCAACCAAGTGACTAATAATCGCCGCGCTAGCAACAGCCCAATGAGAAATGCTGCACCGAGCAGACCAGCAGCCACAAGGTCAGTCGCAAGTCGTCCAGGTGCAAAACCAGTGTCACGCCCAGCGCCAGTGAAAGCCATTGCAAAAACTGGCACTGATGATGGTGATTGGGAAGAGTTTTAGGCGGGTGAGAAGGGCTTTTGTTCTGAATAGATTCTAGCTGTTCAATAAAGTATAAATAGGGTAAAAAAATGAATTTTATTAAATCAATGACGGTTGCTCAAAAGTTGTTCGCAATCATCGCCATTGCTGTCACCGTAGCAACGGTTCAGGCGGGTATTGGCTTGTTTGAGTTGAGTAAAAGTAGAGATAGCCTGAAAACTGTCTATGAAGACCGAATGGTGCCACTTGAGCAGTTGGACAGTATTGCAATCAATATGCTTAAAAACCGTACGCATATTAATGCTGCCTTGAATGAAACACATACTGTCATTGGGCCAGATAAAAAACCAATATTGGCACTAGATACTCAAAATGCATTAAAA
>JAKQTB010000046.1 GCA_029569495.1 Pseudomonadota bacterium
GAAGAATTAAAAAATAAAGATAAAATCAAAGAATCTGTCAAGAGTTTCGTAGATGCCTTTAATAAGCTCGATGACACCTTACGTGGCCTGACTAAATTTGATGAGTCAGGAAAATCATCCGGTGCATTGTTGGGAGATTCAACAGTGCGTTCAGTAATCAATCAGGTTAAGGCAGTATTTACAAAAGCAATCCCTACTGGTAATTCGATTGATTCATTGAATCAAATCGGGGTTTCATTTCAGCGTACTGGTAAGTTGGCAATTGACGATACTAAGTTAACTTCAGCGATTGATACCCATTTTAGTGAATTGGCTTCTCTATTTACATCATCAGCTAAAGCAACAGATTCTTTGGTGAGCTATGTTGGCAGTAGCAATAAAACACAGGTCGGAACATATGCGGTGAATGTTACCCAACTTGCTAATGAAACCGTGAGTGTAACAGGAACAATTAATGGCGTAGCGGCTAATGGATTTGGCACTAAACTCGTTGGCGCAGTAGGGGACGCAAGTGAGGGGCTCAGTCTTAAAGTTTCTGGTGGTGCATTAGGGACAAGAGGTACTGTAACATTCACACGAGGCTATGCTGCGGAACTAGATAACATCATATCTAAGCTATTGAGTGACGATGGTATTTTAGCGGCAAGAACAGATGGGCTTAAAAGCTCTATCACCCGATTAAATAAACAAACTGATGCGCTTAATGTAAGGCTAGCTGCAGTTGAGGCACGGTATCGTGCACAGTTTACAAAGCTCGATACCTTGATGTCGAGCATGCAGGCCACCAGTACATTTCTTACACAACAAATTCAGGCATTTAGTGCAAATAATAATTCACAATAACGAAAGGTTTAGACGATGTTTGGACAATCAAGACAAGGCGCATATATGTACGCCAATATGGGCCTAGAAACAGGCGTGCTGGCCGCTAGCCCAAATAAACTCATCATCATGCTCTACGATGGCGCAATCACTGCCTGTCGTGGTGCGATTGTGCATATGCAGCAACAAGATATTCAAAAGAAAAGTGACATGCTTGCAAAAGCCATCATGATTATTGAAAGTGGTTTGCGTATGAGCTTAAACAAAAAAGCTGGAGGCGAAATCGCTACAAATTTAGATGCGCTGTATATGTATATGAGCAACCGCTTAACCATTGCCAATATCCGTAACGAGCCTGAAGTGATTGCCGAAGTGATTGGCTTGCTCGCAGACCTAAAAGGTGCGTGGGAAGCCATTGAAAAAACGCAACAAGTAGGCAATGGCGCGCCATTAGCTTATTCTCAATCAATTTAACTTAAGCGAGCATCGTGAGAATGGAACAGCAAAATACTGTCGTACTTTATGAATCTGTGGCAGGCATCATGCACCGCATGTTAGATGCGGCAAAGCAGCAAGAATGGGATGCTTTGGCTGAAATGGAAAGCCATTGCGCGCAGATGGTGCAAATGATTAAGGTCATGGAATCATCCAGCAAACTCAGTGAAGAAGAACTGGCGCGCAAACTCAGCAGCGTAAAAAGTATTCTCGCCAATGACCGTGAAATCCGTAATATTGTCTCGCCGTGGATGGCTAAACTCAGTGCAATGATGCATAGCAACCACATGGAACAAAAGCTATCGCAGGCTTACCAGCATTAGCCGGCGATAGCAGCGAGCGTGACCTAAATGTTTAAACCAGCCGACCTGACAAGCATTTTACCTGTACCCAAGGTATTGCCGATTGTTGCGGTGGAGAAAATTGGTGACCCAGCTCAGGCGCTTTTGAGCCGCGCTACCCAATTTTTGGTTGGGCAAGAATATTTAGCCACGGTGGCGGCTAAAACCACCGATGGAAAACAACTGGTTGAAATTGAAGGCCAATTGTTAAAAATGGATCTTGGCAGCCAAGTTGACAAGGGCCAAACGCTTTCATTGCGGTTTATGCAATCGCAACCTGTGCCAACTTTTTATTTATTATCAGCCGATAAATCTAATAGTGCTGCCACTGCGGCTATCAGCCAAACGGGTTTTCTTTTGGGCAGCATTATCAAGCAGGCCAATGAAGAAGGCACTTCTATGCGCTATCAGGCCAATGGTGTGGTGACGCAGCAGCCGCATAACCCACAGCAACTGGGCCTGGATTTAAAAAACGCGCTGCAGCGTAGCGGATTATTTCTGGAATCGCATCTGGCTGAAGTGGTGGCAGGTAAACGCACAATCGAGAGCATGCGACCAGAGTTGCAAAACTTGGCGAATAATACGCCCAACACCGTGCTCAATACTTTACCGGCACAACAATTGGCTGCGTTAGAGCATCAACGTTTGTCGTGGCATGGCGAAATTTGGCAAAATCAGACCATGGATTGGGATGTGACCTTTGATGAGCCGCGCGAACATGCAGAACAATCCGGCCAAGACGAAACCCATAAAACCAAACCCGTCAGTAGTGAAATC
>JAKQTB010000052.1 GCA_029569495.1 Pseudomonadota bacterium
GGGCTAGCATTTGTATTGCGAATGTTTTTTCCCGACTTATTGGTGACGCTGTTTGATGCTTCTGCATTAAAAAAGAATGAAGTTGTCGTCAAACAAGTTGAACCGCAACCGCATGCAACCAAGGCGGGTTCTTACCGCGACGCTGTGCAAAAAGCAGCGCCTGCGGTGGTGAACATCTTCACCAGCAAAAAAGTAGCGGCAAACCCACAGCAAAGATTTTTAGATGACCCGCTATTTCGCCACTTTTTTGGTGACCAGTTTGATGATGAAGAGAGTGCAGCACAGCCAGAAAACAGTTTAGGCTCAGGCGTCATCGTCACCGAGCAAGGCTTAATACTCACCAACAATCATGTGGTAGCAACCGCAGATGAAATTGAAGTCGCCCTTTCTGACGGCCGCAAATTATCTGCCAAAGTCGTGGGCACCGACCCTGACACCGACTTGGCACTTATCAAAATTGAGGCAGAACATTTACCTGCCATCACTTTTGCCAAATCTGACCAACTGAATGTGGGCGATGTGGTGTTGGCCATCGGCAACCCGTTTGGCGTGGGGCAAACCGTCACGCAGGGCATTGTAAGCGCACTGGGGCGCAACCATTTGGGCATCAATACGTTTGAAAATTTCATTCAAACCGATGCCTCAATTAATCCTGGCAACTCAGGTGGCGCCCTGATTGATGTGCAAGGTAACTTGGTTGGCATCAACAGCGCAATTTATTCACGTAGCGGTGGCTCGATGGGCATTGGCTTTGCGATTCCTGCCACATTGGCCAGACAAATCATGGATCAAATTGTTGCGCAAGGCAACGTGACGCGCGGCTGGATTGGCATAGAAGCACAAGACTTAACGCCAGAACTGGCAGAATCATTCAAACTCAAAACCGCTGAAGGTGCGCTGGTAGCAGGTGTTTTGCCGAACAGCCCAGCCGATAAGGCCGGGTTACGGGCGGGCGACATTTTACTCAGCATTGATGGCAAACCGATTACTGATACTTCTAGCATGCTTAATTTAATTGCCGCATTACCGCCTTTTAAAAACGCAACGGTTAAAATTGCGCGCGATGAAAATATGCTGGACATTGTGATTCTGATTGGCAAAAGACCAAAACCTGTTGCTTTAAAAGAGTAAAGCACACAGCTGTAAAAGCATTCTCCGCGTTCTTTATTCGTGGTTTTGCTGAAGTCAATGTGCAGCCACGCAAGAAAATACCACTAAAATTTGCGTGTACTTTTTGCTTAAATTTAGGTCAATATTGCTACCAACCTTTTTCAATGCCCTACGAGCCTTATAAACAAAGGCTCGTAGGGCATTGTTTTTTCCTCGGCATATTTTTAAGTGAATAAAGCACTTTTTTTACTTCAATGTTTTAGTGGATTTTAGCTCGCCATCTGTGCAGACTAAAGTGAGGTGCGTGTGACTTATTCAGCAGGTGGGCGAATTGACGGTTCTGGTGGTTTTTTCTGAAGTGCCGCAATCAAAATCCCTAATTCATAGAGCAACCACATCGGTACGGCCAGCATAAATTGCGAAATAATATCGGGCGGCGTAAAAATTGCGCCAATCACAAACGCCCCCACAATTACATAACCACGCGCTTCTTTGAGTTGCGCAATGGTCACCCAACCAAAACGCACCATCATCACCACCGCGATAGGCACCTGAAACGCTAGCCCAAAAGCAAAAAAAAGTGTCAGCACAAAATCTAAGTAGTTGTCGATATCGGTCATGACCGCCACCCCAATTGGCGCGGTGCCTACAATAAAACCAAATACCACAGGAAACACTAAAAAATAGGCGAATGCCATGCCCAACAGAAACAACAGACAGCTGGCAATAATCACAGGAATCATGAATTTTTTTTCATGTGCGTAGAGTCCTGGCGCCACAAATGCCCAAATCTGGTACACGGTATGCGGCAATGACACCATAAACGCCGCCATCATGGCAACCTTCATTGGCACAAAAAATGGCGTGGTGACGGCAGTTGCAATCATTTGTCCGCCAGCGGGAAGTTTGCCCAATAGCGGTGCAGCTAATACCGCATAAATGTCGTTAGCAAACGGGAAAAATACAACGAAAACCACAACAAAGCCAACCACAATGCGTAGCAGACGATTGCGTAGCTCAATGAGATGTGAAATGAAGTTGTCGGTGGGTGTCACGATGGTTGCTATGCTTCTTTAGCCGCTTTTGCCACACGCTTTTTTTCGGCAGTTGTTTTATTAACAGCAGTTTGACCTTTACGCGCCTTGAGCGGCAACTCGGCTGTACCTGACTGAGTGGCTTTGGGTTTGACTGGTTTGGTCTGCGGCTGTGTAGCAGGTTTTGCTGGTGGAGATGGGTCAAGCGCTGTGAGTTGAAAGGCTTCCGCCTCGACTGAAACTTGCGCCTTTACATCATTCAAAGAGGATTGAATGGCTTCTTTAGTATTAAAAGCAGATGATTGGATTTCTTGCTGCAACTGCTGCAACTCTTGAAATCGTACTTCCCGATTGACTTCATCTTTAATCTGCGCCACGTATTTTTGCATACGTCCGGTAAGCGCACCTAGCGTACGCGCTACTTTTGGCAGCTTTTCTGGGCCAATTACCAGTAAGGCGACCACCGCAACAACAATAAGCTCTGAAAATGAAATATCAAACACAATATGCGCTTGTTACTTAAAATTTACTGCTTAGTCTTTTCTGTGACTTCACCTTCAATGGTTGTGCCGTTTTTATCCGTTTCTTCCGTCACCTGGCCGTCTTTCATGGCCTTTTTAAACTCATTGACTGCACCGCCAACATCGCCGCCCATATTTTTTAGCTTTTTAGTTCCAAACACCAACACCACAATCAACAATACGATGAGCCAATGCCAAATGCTGAATGAACCCATGATAACTCTCCTATAATTTAGGGATGGTTGTCCAACCACCCATAACATGCAAGTGCAAATGAAAGACCTCTTGTCCGCCTTCACGTCCGGTGTTGATCAACGTTTTAAACCCCTTTAGCCCTTGCTCTGCCGCCAATTTTGGCGCTAATAACAAGGCTTTACCAAGCAAAAGCTGATGTGAGGCATCGCAGGTTTGCAGGCTTTCTATATGCAATTTTGGCACAATTAAAAAATGTACTTTTGCAGATGGATTGATGTCATGAAAAGCCACGAAGTCTTCATCTTCATAAATCTTTTTAGAAGGAATTGCACCGCTTACTATTTTACAAAAAATGCAGTCCGCACTCATTTTGCTCGGTTTTCTTTCTCAGTAATTCCTGACAAACCCTCGCGCCGCGCCAACTCATCAAGCACTTCCTGTGGGTTGATGTCTGCTTTTGCAAGCATGACTAACGTGTGAAACCACAAATCGGCCGTTTCATAAATAATCTCTTGTTGATTGCCGCCTTTGGCAGCAATCACCACTTCAGTCGCCTCTTCGCCAACTTTTTTGAGAATACTGTCCATCCCTTTAGCGTATAGCTTTGCCACGTAGGACGTAGCGGGATCAGCTCTTTTGCGCTGCTCCAGCAACTCAGACAATCGATTTAACACATCATTCATGATTATAAATCTCATTCGGGTTTTTGATGACGGGCTGGTCAGTGACCCATTGGTTATTTTCTAACTTTTGAAAAAAACAATTATGCCGCCCTGTGTGGCAAGCAATGCCGCCCACTTGCTCCACTTTAATCAGCACAACGTCCTCATCACAATCTAGGCGTATTTCATGAATCTTTTGTATATGCCCAGACTCCTCGCCCTTATGCCATAAGCGGTTACGCGAGCGTGACCAATAGACCGCCTGCCGCGTTTCATATGTGCGCTGCAAGGACTCACGATTCATCCAGGCAAACATGAGCACGCGACCTGTGTCATACTCTTGCGCAATCACGGGTACCAAACCATTGGCATCCCAATGCACTTTGTCTAACCATAATTCTGAAGTGCTTGTCATAGCCGCATCTCAATCCCGTTTTTTTGCATGAATTCTTTGGCTTCTTGGATTGTGTACTCTCCGTAATGAAAAATACTGGCGGCCAGCACTGCATCAGCACCACCTAATTTAATGCCATCCACTAAATGTTGCAGACTACCCGCACCACCTGAAGCGATAATCGGCACATCAACCGCATTGGAAATCGCTCGGTTGAGAGGGTTATTAAAACCTATTTTAGTCCCATCACGATCCATACTGGTAATCAGCAACTCACCTGCGCCAAGGCTCACCATGTGTTCAGCCCATTTCACGGCGTCTAGCCCTGTAGCCTTGCGTCCACCGTGCGTAAATACTTCCCACTCAAACGGTTGGTTCTCAACTTTTTTCGCGTCAATGGCTACTACGATGCATTGTGAGCCAAACCGAGCCGCTGCGTCTTGTACCATTTTTGGATTCAGCACCGCTGTGGTATTGATGCTGACCTTATCAGCCCCAGCGTTGAGCAAACGACGCACATCTTCAACCTCGCGTACACCACCGCCCACAGTAAGCGGAATAAATACCTGAGCCGCGACCTCTTCAATGATATGCAGAAGTAGGCCTCGGTTGTCAGAACTTGCCGTGATATCTAAAAACGTCAGTTCATCCGCACCTTGTTCATCATAACGCTTTGCAACTTCAACTGGATCGCCGGCGTCTCTGAGTTCAAGGAAGTTAATCCCTTTCACTACGCGACCCGCCGTCACGTCTAAGCAAGGAATGATACGCTTAGCGAGCACTTAGTTCATCCGCAAGTTTTTGCGCCGCTGTAAAATCTAGCGTACCTTCATAAATGGCGCGGCCCGTAATGGTGCCAATAATGCCTTCATCCGCCACTGCGCAAAGCTTGCGTACGTCGTCTAAGTTGGTCACACCGCCCGAGGCAATCACGGGGATCGTCAAGGCTTTCGCCAATGCAACTGTGGCCTCAATGTTGACGCCCGTCAACATGCCATCTCGGCCAATATCGGTGTAAACAATCGAGCTCACGCCGTAATCTTCAAACTTTTTGGCTAAATCAATCACATCATGCCCCGTGAGTTTTGACCAACCGTCAATCGCGACTTTACCGTCTTTTGCATCCAGACCAACCATCACCTGCCCGGGAAAAGCATCGCAAGCCTCGTGCAAAAAGCCCGGCACTTTCACTGCAGCTGTGCCAATAATCACAAAATCAATACCGTTATCTAAATAACGCTCTATTGTTTCTAAATCACGAATACCACCACCCAGTTGAATAGGAATTTCACCTTTTACCGCCGCCACAATGGATTTAATGGCTGCTTCATTCACCGGTTTACCTGCAAAAGCACCATTCAAGTCAACCAAATGCAGACGCTTACCTCCTGCATCCACCCAATGTTTTGCCATCGCACCCGGATCTTCCGAAAAGACCGTCGACTCTTCCATTAAACCTTGTTTTAACCTGACGCAGTGGCCATCTTTAAGATCAATTGCTGGGATAATTAACATAGTAAATTAAATAAAAATGATGAATATAGAACAGTAAAAAATAAGAAATAAATCGATGTAGACTTTTGGTTAAGGCTGCCAGTTTACAAAATTGTGCAGCAACTGTAAGCCAGCGGTTGCACTTTTTTCTGGGTGAAATTGTACTGCAAATAAATTATTCTGTGCAATTGCACTGGTAAACTCGCTAGGATAACGAGTATAACCTGTTGTAATTACTTGGTCTGCGGGAGCAACATAATAACTATGCACATAATAAAAACGCGTGCCATTTTCAATGCCTTGCCATAGCGCATGCGCTGCGTTTTCACTGTCAACGACTTGGTAAACCTGGTTCCAGCCCATGTGCGGTACTTTTAATTTTTCGCCATGTTCATCATGCATATCAGCCGCAGCAAAGCGCTTTACCTGCCCCTGAAAAACGCCCAAACCTGCTGCATCGCCCTCCTCAGAATGCTCAAATAGCATTTGTAGACCGATACAAATCCCTAAAAAAGGTTTATTGTGCGCTGCAAATAAGACTGACTCACGCAGACCACGGGCGTCGAGTTCTCGAATACAGTCTGGCATCGCGCCTTGTCCAGGAAAAACAACACGTTCAGCTTTCGAGATTTCATCTGGACAGCTAGTCACCAATACAGACTTCTCTGGCGCCACGTGTTCAAGCGCCTTAGACACTGAGCGTAAGTTGCCCATGCCATAGTCTACGACCGCAATATCAATTTTACGCATACTAAATTAAGCGATCTTCTAAACTTAGAGACTGCCTTTTGTGGACGGCATTATGCCTGCCATACGCGCATCAGACTCAACTGCTACGCGCAGCGCACGGCCAAAGGCTTTAAAAATCGTTTCAGCTTGATGGTGAGCATTATGGCCTTTTAGGTTATCAATATGCAGCGTGATATTGGCATGATTAACGAATCCTTGAAAGAATTCATGAATCAAATCAACATCAAATTCACCAATCGTTGCGCGCGTGAACGTACATGCAAATTCCAGCCCAGGCCGACCAGAAATATCTAACACCACGCGTGACAACGCTTCATCTAACGGCACATAAGCATGACCGTAGCGACGAATGCCTTTTTTATCGCCGATTGCTTTAGCAAAGGCTTGACCAAAAGTAATCCCAATATCTTCCACGGTATGGTGAGCATCAATATGGAGATCACCTTTTGCAATCACACTGATATCCATCATGCCGTGACGGGCAATTTGATCGAGCATATGATCTAAAAAGCCCAATCCAGTATTGAAATGAGAAACGCCTGTGCCGTCTAAATTAACAGAGACTGTAATTTGCGTTTCTAAGGTATTGCGAATAATTTCAGCATTGCGCATGTGACATTAAACTTATATTGAAAATGTATTGGCATTTTAACCCAAACTTGAAGTTATGCGTAAGGTTACACTTGATTTGTTGCATAACTAAAACAAAAAAGCCGGCTCTCAAGAGCCGGCTTTTAGTTAGACCAAAGCTAAATTAAAATTATTCAGCTTGTCCTGTCGCTTCTTTAGCTGCGCCTACTAAACCATCTGTTTTAGCTTCTACTGCTGTACCAGCAGCCTCAACTGCTGCAGCTGCTTCTGTAGTTGCTTCAGCCGTTGCTTCAACTGCTGCACCAGCAGCTTCTGTCGTTGCATCTACAGCGCCTTCAACTTGTTGCTCAACTGCCGCACCATCTACTGCTGTGTCAGCGGGTTTATTCAAATTGTTGTACAAGAAGAAAGCCAAGATTGCTGCAGCAATCGCAATTACCCATGGTAAAAAGTTAAAACCACCAGCAGCTGCACCAGCGTTATTGCCATGTGCCAAACCTGTGATTTCTTTTGCAGAAGCCGCTGGGTCAGCAGCGCCGTAAATCGCCGCACCTGCAACAACAATGTCAGCACCCGCGTCAACCACTTGACGTACTGTAGCAGCTTTAATGCCACCAGCAACAGAAACTTTAGCGCCTGTTTTTAAACCAGTGACTAAGGCTAAATCGCCAAATGGTGTTTGGCCGGCCGCTTGTTGATCTAAACCAGTGTGCACACCAATGATGTGCGCGCCCAATTTAGCCACTTCTAATGTACGTGCTTTTTTGTCGGCAACGTTGATCAAGTCAACTTGCGCTTGTTTGCCATATTTGTTGGCAACGTCAATCACGCCTTTGATTGTACCGATATCTGCAGTACCAAGCACAGTCACGATGTCAGCACCTGCTTTGAAGAATGGCTCAGCTTCGTAGAAACCAGCATCCATTGTTTTCAAGTCAACTAAGATCTTGTTGTTAGGGAATTTAGCACGTAATACTTCAAGTAATTTGATACCGTTGTGCTTGATGCAAGGTGTACCAATTTCTAAAATATCTACGTGTGGAGCAACTTTAGTTGCTAATGCGACGGTACCGTCGAAATCTAATGAATCTAGTGCCATTTGGGTTTGAGCCATGCTACATCCTCCCGCAAAAAGTAAATTACAAGTAACTTACTTGAGTTAAAAAAGTTCGTTTTAAAATAGTTTTTTTGTGTAAAAACACACATTTCGCGATAATAACACGCTGTTCGCATGAAATTAAACAATTTTTTACTTTATTTCATGGAAACCTGCATAATTTTTGATTGACTATGAAAGTTAAGCTTTTTAAATCTATCTTGATTCAAGCAGTCGCAATCGCACTACTTTTAAATAAATAAAGAAAATTTAAATGAGCTGTTTGAGCGCATCGATTAGCGCTCGAGACTGTGCTTCTGTGCCAATGGTGATGCGAAGATATTCTTTAATTCTTGCTGGTGACTGGAATTGCCGCACGATGATGCCTTTTTCTCGCAATTGGGCAGAGAGTTCACTGCCTGCTTTCACCCGATGCTTGGCAAAAATGAAATTAGCGCCAGAAGGTAGCACATCAAAACCTAAGCCTTGCAAATCTTTCACTAACTGTTCACGTGTCGCAACGACTTGTTGGCAAGTATGTTCAAAATACGCTTGGTCTTGCATCGCTGCAATCGCACCAGCTTCGGCAAAACGATCAATGGGATAAGAGTTAAAGCTATCTTTAACGCGAATCAGCGCTTCGATCAAATCTGGGTGACCCAATGCAAAACCCACGCGCAAACCAGCAAGTGAACGAGATTTAGATAACGTTTGCGTGACTAATAAATTAGGGTATTGTTGAATCAACTTCACGGCTGATTCCGTACCAAAATCCACATATGCCTCGTCGACCACCACTGCAGATTCAGGGTTGCGCTTGAGCAATTGTTCAATTTTAGCAAGCGGCAGCGGAATTCCCGTTGGCGCATTCGGGTTTGGCAGAATAATGCCGCCGTTCGGTTGTAAATAATCTTCTACGTCAATTTCAAACTGATGATTCAGTGCAACTGTCTTATACTGAATTTGATATAACCCACAATACACTGGGTAAAAACTATAGGTGATATCAGGAAAAAGCAGTGGTTTATCATGCTTTAATAAGGCCTGAAACACATGTGCCAGTATTTCATCCGAGCCATTGCCGACAAACACTTGGTTTGCTTGCAGGCCATAATAGCTTGCAATCGCGGCCTTTAACTTATCTGAATTCGGATCAGGATACAGGCGCAAAGTCTCTGCCGCCTCAGCTTTTAATGCATCAAGTACTTTTGGGCTTGGCGGGTAGGGGTTTTCATTGGTGTTGAGCTTAATCAGATTTTTAAGCTTAGGCTGCTCACCAGGCACATACGGGGTGAGCGTATTAACAATATCACTCCAGAATTTACTCATTTTTTCAAACGATACTCTGCTGAACGCGCATGCGCTTGCAAGCCTTCACCATAAGCGAGCGTAGCAGCCACTTTGCCTAGCACTTGGGCGCCTTCAGAAGACACCATAATCAGGCTAGTGCGTTTTTGAAAGTCATACACACCCAGCGGGGATGAGAACCTTGCAGTACGCGAAGTAGGCAACACGTGGTTTGGGCCTGCGCAGTAATCGCCAAGCGCCTCACAAGTGTCACGTCCCATAAAAATGGCACCAGCGTGCTTAATTTTTTTAGCAAGCGTTAAAGGATCTTCCACAGAAAGTTCCAAGTGCTCAGGCGCGATGTAATTACAAATCGCCACCGCTTCATCTAAATCTTTAGTTAAGATCAAGGCGCCACGGTCAGTGATAGAGGTATTAATAATCTCTTTACGCGGCATTTCTTCTACTAACCTTTGCATACTGGCAGCAACTTCTGTTAAAAATGCGGCATCAGGCGAAAGTAAAATAGATTGTGCCAGTTCGTCATGCTCGGCCTGGCTGAACAAGTCCATCGCAATCCAGTCAGGGTTGGTTTTGCCGTCACAAATCACTAAAATTTCTGAAGGGCCTGCCACCATATCAATGCCCACCACGCCGAATACACGGCGTTTAGCCGCAGCGACATAAGCGTTACCTGGGCCGACAATTTTATCCACCTGCGGCACTGTTTGTGTGCCATAAGCCAGCGCGCCAACGGCTTGCGCGCCACCAATGCAGAATACGCGATCCACACCACATACCGCAGCAGCCGCCAAAACCAGCGCATTTTTTTCACCATTTGGGGTGGGTACTACCATAATGAGTTCTTGCACACCCGCCACTTTTGCTGGAATCGCATTCATCAACACGCTGGAAGGATAAGCCGCCTTACCGCCCGGCACATATAGGCCAACGCGGTCTAACGATGTGACTTGTTGCCCAAGCAAGGTGCCATCGGCCTCTGTGTAGCTCCATGATTGCATCAATTGTTTTTCATGATAACTACGCACGCGCGCTGCGGCTGACTGCAAGGCTTCGCGCTGCGCTGTAGGTAAACCGTTTAATGCCGCGACTAACTCCGCCTGACTGATTTCAAGTTCAGAAAGCTTTGTTGCACTGGTTTTATCAAAGCGATTGGTATATTCCAGCACCGCTTCATCGCCGCGCGCTTTCACATCTTTTAAAATATTTGCAACAACAACATCAATGCTGTCATCCTGCGCAGTTTCAAACGCCAGCAAGGCTTTTAAATCCGCATCAAAACCTGCATCTTTGGTGGATAGTTTTCTAATGTTCATCATGAGTTTTCTACTTCACTTTATTTCGATTGCTTAATATATTGATTGCTTAATTTTTTGGGCGTTTTATGTCTATTTATAAAGCGTTATAAAGCGCAAAAAATAACACTTTTTTGGTCAATTTTACCTACAACCTTTTTCGATGCTCTGCGAGCCTTCATTTACAAGGCTTCCAGAGCATATTTTTTCTCTCGGGGAAATTCATGCCTCAAAATACTAATTAAATTCCCTTAATTTTTACTTATGCGCTGCGTTTTGCAATCGCCTGTGTAAATGCATCCATCATTGGCTGAATTTTGGCACGATTGAGTTTGAACGACGCCTGATTGACCACCAACCGCGAACTCACCTCACCGACTTCTTCTACTGCTTTGAGGTGATTCGCGCGTAAAGTTCCTCCTGTACTCACCAAATCAACAATCACATCGGCCAAACCAACCAACGGGCCCAATTCCATTGAGCCATAAAGCTTGATTAAATCCACATGCATGCCTTTTGCAGCAAAATGCTCACGTGCGGTTTTAACATACTTGGTTACCACTTTTAGTCGCGCACCGCTGCGAATCGATGCAAAGTAATCAAAATCTTCACGCACTGCCACCATCATTTTACATTTGGCAATTTGCAAATCAATCGGCTGATACAACCCTTCGCCGCCATGTTCATCTAACACGTCTTTGCCTGCGATGCCTAAATCTGCCGCGCCATATTGCACATAGGTTGGCACATCAGACGCACGCACAATAATCAAACGTACATCGTCACGATTAGTGCCGATAATCAATTTACGTGAAGCTTCAGGGTCTTCCGCCGGATGAATGCCTGCCGCCGCCAGCAATGGCGTGGTTTCTTCAAAAATACGACCTTTTGAGAGTGCGATGGTAATCATGACTTTAAACTCGCTTAACGTTAGCACCCAAGGCGTTGAGCTTGGCTTCTAAATGTTCGTAACCGCGGTCTAGGTGATAAATGCGCTCAATCACGGTTTCACCACGCGCCACTAACCCGGCTAATACTAGGCTGGCAGAAGCGCGAAGGTCTGTGGCCATCACCGTTGCGCCATCTAAATACTCAACGCCTTTCACCAGTGCGGTATTGCCATCTATGCTGATGTCAGCGCCCATACGTTGCATTTCCTGCACGTGCATAAAGCGGTTTTCAAAAATGGTTTCAGTCACTTTTGCAACGCCTTCCGCCACCGTATTCAGCGCCATAAACTGCGCTTGCATATCGGTGGGGAAAGCTGGGTGTGGTGCTGTGCGAATATTCACTGCTTTAAGTTTGCCATCACTTTTTACCGTAATACTTGTTGCATCGTGCGTCACCGTTGCTCCCGCTTCACGCAATTTCTCAATTACGGCATCAAGCAAGTCAGCGCGTGCATTCAGCAACTTGACTTCACCACCTGTCATTGCTGCAGCCACCATATAAGTGCCTGCCTCAATGCGGTCACACACGACATGATGGGTTGTGCCTTTAAGCTTTTCTACGCCAACAATCGTAATCACATCGGTTCCGGCGCCGGTAATATTTGCACCCATCTTAATCAACATCTCGGCTAAATCGACGACTTCTGGCTCTTTAGCGGCATTTTCCAGTACGGTAGTCCCTTCAGCCAAGCTTGCTGCCATCATCAGATTTTCTGTACCCGTCACCGTTACCAAATCCATGTAGTAACGCGCGCCTTGCAAGCGCCGATTTGGTAAATGCAATGTACTTGCCTGAATATAGCCATGCGTAATATGAATGGCCGCGCCCATCGCCTGCAAGCCTTTTATGTGTAAATCCACAGGACGTGAACCAATGGCACAGCCACCTGGCAATGAAACGCGTGCTGTACCAAACCGCGCCAACAATGGTCCCAATACCAAAATAGAAGCGCGCATGGTTTTTACCATTTCATAGGTCGCCTCAAAAGAGGCCACTTCTGATGCATCTAACGTCACCGCGTCAACATTGCGCGTAATTTTTACACCCATCATAGCGAGCAATTTAATGGTGGTATCAATGTCTTTTAATGCAGCCACACCACTTAGTTGAAGCGGAGTTTCAGCCAGTAAAGAGGCGCATAAAATAGGCAAGGCAGCATTTTTTGCGCCAGAAACAGTGACTTCACCGTGCAGGCGGTTGCCACCTTGTATGATTAACTTGTCCAATTATTTAGTCGCATTCAGTAAAGTTTGAAGTTCGCCGCTTTCATACATGGCGCGCATAATATCTGAACCACCCACGAACTCACCATTAACATATAGCTGAGGAATCGTTGGCCAGCTAGCAAATTGCTTGATGCCTTCACGTATTGCCTGGTCTTGCAGCACATCAATCGCCAAATACTTTGCCTGACAGGCATCCAATATTTGCGTAGCTAAATTTGAAAATCCACATTGTGGAAATTTTGGCGACCCCTTCATAAATAACACAACCGGGTTTGTCGTAACGGTTTCTTTAATTTTTGCCTGTGTATCCATAATCACTTTCTATTGATTTAATTTTGCAATTTAGCGGCTTAACGCTTGCCATTGGTCAGGCGTATAGGTTTTCATTGAGAGTGCGTGAATTTCAGCGCGCATGCGGTCACCCAAAGCACCATAAACCAGCTGATGTTGCTGCACCATGTTTTTACCGGTAAATAATGGACTCACCACCACAGCCTCAAAATGCGTACCATCATCCCCCAACACCTGAATGTAATCACATGGCAGACCTTGTTTAATATAGCTTTCTAATTGTGCTGCGCTTAACATGCTTGTCACTAGCCTCTTAATTTATAACCTGATTTTAGCATTTTTAGGCACACCCATGCTAATCCCAATAAAAAACCAATGACAACCACTAAGCTTAGCCAAGGTGAAACATCCCCTTTGCCAAAAAAGCCAAACCTAAAGCCATCTATCATATAAAAAAATGGGTTGAATTTTGATACGACTTGCCAAAACGGTGGCAATGAATGGATGGAATAAAATACCCCTGACAAAAACGTGAGCGGCATAATCACAAAGTTCTGAAAAGCGGCCATTTGGTCAAACTTATCCGCCCAAATGCCCGCAATAATACCGAACGTACCCAACAGCGCACTACCTAACACCGCAAACGTCAAAATCCACCCAACATGCACAATTGGCAAATCTACAAAAAACAGGGCCACCAAATAAATCACAAAACCCACGAACAGACCGCGTATCATCGCGGCCGCTAAGAGCGCCATATAAAACTGCAAGTAACTTAATGGTGTCAGTAAAATAAATACGATATTGCCCATCACTTTTGACTGAATCAGGCTTGATGAACTGTTCGCAAATGCATTTTGCAATAACGACATCATGATAAGCCCAGGGATTAAAAAAGCGGTATACGGTACGTTTTCATACACTTGCACATGGCTGGCCAACACATGTGAAAATATCAATAAATACAGCAAGGCTGTAAGTACGGGGGAGGCCACCGTTTGAAATGCCACGCGCCAAAAACGCAATACTTCCTTTTTAAATAAAGTATACGTTCCGCGCCATTTTTGATTCATTAAACTCATGACACCCTAGCTTTGTATAATTAAATCATCGTTACGATGACTTGCACTGCCAACCAGCGACATAAACACATCTTCTAGGTCAGGTTCAATCAGTTGCATGTCTTCAATCTGCACATTCGCTTTGCGCAATTCACTTAATGCAAATTCCACTTGGCTTAAATGGCTGAGCGCCAACATATAAACCCCATGCTCGCCACTTTTTAACATTGACAATAAAGGTGCGGGTAGTGGCGCGTTACCTAAAACAAGACGTAAATTTTTACCTGCAAACTTATTGAGTAAATTTGCTGTGCTATCCAATGCAACAATTTCACCCTGCTTCATCATCGCCACGCGCGAACAGAGCGTTTCAGCCTCTTCTAGATAATGCGTCGTCAACACGATGGTATGTCCTTCGCGATTGAGTTTTTTGATAAACTCCCACAGCATTTGCCGCAACTCCACATCAACACCCGCTGTCGGCTCATCCAACACGATTACCGGTGGCTTATGTGCTAGGGCTTGTGCAATCAGCGCACGCCGCTTCATACCGCCTGAAAGTTTACGCATATTGGTATGCGCTTTATCTGTTAATCCCAGACCTTCAAGAATTTCATCCACCCAAGCATCATTTTCGCGACCTCGTCCAAAATAACCTGCCTGAAAACGAAGCATTTCCCGTACATTAAAAAAGGGATCAAACACCAACTCTTGCGGCACAACGCCAAGCGCCATGCGTGCTGCCTGATAGTCACTCACCACATCATGCCCCATGACAGAAGCTGTTCCATAAGTAGGCTTCAGCAGCCCAGCCAAAATATTGATTAAAGTTGATTTTCCAGCACCATTTGGGCCAAGCAAGCCAAAAAACTCGCCTTGCGGAATGGTTAAATCAATACCGTTCAGCGCTTGCAATTCGCCAAAATTTTTATGTACGCGATTAAATTGGATTGCTGGCTTCATTCTCTTTTGGCTTACAGTTAGTGATAAATAATTAAAACGTTACTATTGGATACAACACTGAATAAAATACGGCTTGTTATTTAACAAGCCGTAAAGATTTACAACAAACTGTTTTCGATTGCAATTGTTAGCTATTTTGCAGTTTAAAAAAAATCAAGAAGCCACCATAGGAATAAATTCAGTGACCCCATAAAGTGAGGCCAAACTCGTTAAATTGGCGGGCAAATGTGTAAATACGACTTTTTTGTTCAATGCAACTGCACGGCGCTGCCATTCCATCATCAAACTTAACGCTGCAGTATCGACATCTGTTACTTTAGAAAAGTTAACCTCAAACGCCGACTCATTATTTGTAAATTTGGCACTCTCAAGCAATAGCTTATTCACCGTATCAACAACCATTGGCCCTGCAACACTCCATGTGTTTGTGTGCTGCGTGATAGATGATAACGTCACATTTTCCATTTATGCTATTGCCTTAAATGCTAAACGCCGGCCGATTTATTTTTTTCAGCCAGCTTTTTATTTAAACTATCAATGCCATTTTGACGAATCTCTTGCGAAAATTGGCTGCGATAATTAGTAACCAAGCTCACACTTTCAATCACAATGTCATAGACTTTCCAGCCATTTGCCCCTTTTACCAAACTGTAATCTACAGAAATAGGCTGGCCACCGTTTTGCAAAATCTGCGTTTTAACGGTAACATTTTTTGCATCAGGCTCTGCACGCATAGGTTTATATTCAATGGTTTGATCACGATATTTACCAAGCGCCACCGAGTATGTACGTAGCAACAAACTTCTAAACTCTTTTTGAAAGCTTGCCTGCTGCTCAGGTGTTGCTGCCCTCCAACTCTTGCCTAGCACCATGCGACTTACGCGATCAAAGTCGAAGTTTGGCAAAATTTTCTCTTCAGCAAGTGCGTAGATCTTTTGCTGATTACCAGCCTGAATTTCCTTATCATTTTTGATAATATTTAATACATCATCAGCAGTTTGTTTTACTAATACATCCGGCGCCAATTCTGCATTCGCAGCGCTGGCAACTAATAAATTTGCAAGTAAACTTGCGCCAATCATCCATTTAAGTAATATTTTCATCTGAATCCTTTGTCCATTCAAAATTGAAAGTGTTCAATCCGCGTTTACTAAACTATCACCTGACCTAAAACGGCGGGTCACCTAATTCAGTTGACTTCGCGTTTTCACCAGAGTCACTGACCGCATCTTTTTCATTTTTGGAATTTTTATCTTCTGTTTCTGAGGCCTTGCTAAATAAAAACTGACTAATCATTTTTTCTAGCACAATTGCATCTTGCGTTTTGGCAATTTTATCACCATTTTTTAGATCTACATCATCTCCGCCAGCTTCCAAGCCGATGTATTGCTCACCCAGCAGACCCGCTGTATAAATGTTAGCGAAAGTATCTGTTGGAAAAGGATAACGCTGGTCAATTTTAATTGTCACCTCAGCCGCATAATTTTTACTGTTAAAGGTAATGCTATCTACGCGACCGACAACAACACCCGCACTTTTAACAGGTGCTCGTGGTTTAAGGCCACCAATATTTTCAAATTCGGCGGTCACTGAATAGGTTTCACCTAAACTGCTTGTCGTTAAATTTCCCACCTTCATCGCTAACCCAAAGAAAGCCGCGATGCCTAAAACCACCAACACACCCACCCATAAATCTATTGTTGTTCTACTCATGTTTATTCCCCAACTTTTCTATTGTTAATTGCCACCACATTCAGCCATAATATTTTTTACGCCACTATCATAAATGACGTGAGTATGAAATCTAAACCCAGCACAGCAAGCGCTGAGGTCACCACCGTACGAGTGGTCGCGTGGCTGACGCCTTCAGCCGTTGGCGGTGCATCGTACCCTTCAAATAAGGCAATAATCGTACATGCCACACCAAACACAAAACTTTTTATCAACATGTCGGTGACATCTGCAAATTCTACATTCGCCTGCATTTGCGACCAAAAAGCACCGACATCCACACCAATTTGTGCAACCGCAACCAAATGCCCGCCCAATACGCCCACCATTGAAAATAAACAAACCAATATTGGCATTGAAAACACGCCCGCCCAAAAACGAGGTGCAATCACACGAGAAATTGGATTAACCGCCATCATTTCCATGGCTGAAAGTTGCTCGGTTGCTTTCATTAAACCAATTTCGGCAGTAATTGCGGTACCCGCACGGCCCGCAAACAATAACGCTGTTACAACTGGACCCAGCTCTCGTATTAAAGCGAGTGCCACCAGCACACCAATGGATTCAGAAGACCCGTATTTTTGCAAAGTATTGTAACCCTGCAATGCAAGTACCATCCCTACAAAAAAAGCAGAGACTAAAATAATAATCAGTGACATCACCCCGGTGAAATACATTTCGCGCACAATCAAATGTGGACGACGAAAGCTTTCTGCGGAGTACGTCAGGGTTAAAAAGAACAATCTTGCACCAGCACCAAGACGCCAGATTTGCTCAATTACTCGATGACCCGTCATGTGAAGCCCACTGAGTAATTTATTGACTAAATTAATTTTAGACATTTTGCATTAGCTCCTTTTGATAATCAGGAGCCGCATAGTGAAATGGTACTGGGCCATCTTTTTCACCATGGACAAATTGATGTACAAAAGGCAGTGTTGATTGCATCAAATCATGCGGTGTGCCTTCAGC
>JAKQTB010000084.1 GCA_029569495.1 Pseudomonadota bacterium
AACACAATATCGTGACATTAGAATCACCTAAACTTGCACGTGCCATTTACGCGCATACTGAACTCAATACTGAAATTCCTGAAGCACTTTATTCAGCAGTAGCTGAAGTACTTGCTTATGTGTTTCAACTACGTACTTTCAATAAAGAAGGTGGTTTCCGACCTGTCGTGCCAAAAGCACTCCCTGTGCCAGATGCGTTAGATCCGCACAGTTTACTACCAGCGCCATATACACTGACTGATGAAGAGGTATTTGCATCATGAACGGATTCAAACTACCTGCTTGGATGAGCATGCTTGGCAACCGTACGGTCGCAGCACCGCTAATTATTGTATTGCTGTTATCCATGATGATATTACCGCTACCAGCGTTAATACTCGATGCATTATTTAGCTTTAACATCGCGTTATCCATTATGGTATTGCTTATTGGCCTGCAAACCAAAAAGGCGCTTGATTTTATTGCCTTTCCAACCGTGTTATTAGTAACCACCATGTTGCGCCTTTCACTCAACGTGGCTTCAACCCGCGTAGTACTGACAGAAGGCCACACGGGCCCTGACGCAGCGGGCAAAGTAATTGAAGCGTTTGGGCACTTTTTGATTGGCGGCAATTACACGGTGGGTATTGTGGTATTTGTGATTTTAACCATCATCAACTTTACCGTCGTCACCAAAGGTGCTGGCCGTATTGCTGAAGTTGGCGCACGTTTTACCTTAGATGCCATGCCAGGTAAACAAATGGCGATTGATGCTGACTTAAATGCCGGGCTGATTGGTGAAGATGAAGCACGTAGCCGCCGCGCTGAAGTAAGCCAAGAATCAGAGTTCTATGGCGCCATGGACGGTGCCAGTAAATATGTGCGTGGTGATGCGATTGCGGGTATTTTAGTGACCGTCATCAATATTATTGGTGGCTTAATCGTAGGCATGGTGCAGCATGAAATGGCTTTTGCAGATGCCATTAAAAATTACACCTTACTGGCGATTGGTGATGGCTTGGTGGCACAGATTCCTTCGCTCATCATTTCAGTGGCGGCAGGTGTGGTGGTTTCACGCGTGGCCAATAAAGAAGATATTGGCGGGCAATTAGTCACACAACTTTTTACCAACCCCAATGTGATTTACGTTACGGCGGCCATTGTCGGTGGCATGGGGTTGATTCCTGGCATGCCAAATCTAGCCTTTCTGTTCTTAGCCACCCTGCTCGCAGGCCTCGCTTACTCTGTGAGCAAAAAGCAACAAGCGGCAGAGGTTGAGCCTGTGCAACCTGAAAAAACCGAAGTAGTAACTGAAACTGAAGAAGCCAGCTGGGATGATGTACTGCCAGTGGATTTGGTAGGCTTAGAAGTGGGCTATCGTTTGATTCCGCTTGTGGACAAAGCACAAGGCGGCGATTTACTAAAACGCATTAAAGGCATTCGCAAAAAATTTGCGCAAGAAGTTGGCTTTTTAGCGCCTACCGTACATATACGCGACAACTTAGAATTGAAGCCTTCAAACTATCGCATTACGCTTAAAGGCGTGGAGATTGCCAGCGGTGAATCACACTTTGGCCAGTATTTAGCCATTGATCCTGGCATGGTGACTGGCCCGTTAGCGGGGCAAATCACTACCGACCCAGCTTTTGGCCTACCAGCAGTATGGATTGACAACAACACGCGCGATGAAGCACAAAACATGGGTTACACCGTTGTGGATGCTGGCACTGTGATTGCCACCCATTTAAACCATGTGATTTCCAGCCACGCCGCTGACTTATTAGGCCGTCAAGAAGCCCAACAATTATTAGACCATGTTGGAAAAGAATCTCCCAAACTGATAGAAGATCTCGTGCCTAAACTCTTGCCGTTATCGATGGTGCAAAAAGTCTTGCAAAACCTACTTACTGAAGGCGTACATATTCGTGATATGCGCACCATTATTGAAACATTGGCAGAGTTTGCCGGCCAAACTCAAGATGCTAACGAACTCACCGCACAAGTCCGTATTAAACTTGGCCGCGCCATTGTGCAGCAGTTATTCCCTAGTGGTAATGAAGTGTCGGTGATTACATTAGACAATGGTCTTGAACGCTTACTTACCCAAGCGGTGCAGTCTAACAGCACTAGCGCGGCGATTGAGCCCAACATGGCTGAAACGCTTGCGCGCCAAGCAGAATCTGCTGCAAAACAGCAAGAACAAATGGGCATGTCGCCAGTGCTGTTGGTTTCGGCGCCTATTCGCGCGGCTTTGGCAAAATTCCTACGCCGCTCTGTGCCACATCTTCGTGTGCTTTCGCATGAAGAATTACCTGATTCTAAAATTATTCGCGTTACAAATCTTATTGGAGGTTCAGCATGAACTTAAAACGATTCTTTGGCAAAAACTCGCGTGAGGCACTCAACATGGTGCGCAAAACACTAGGTGAAAATGCCGTGATTATTTCAAACCGTGCGATTGAAGGCGGCAATGAAATTATCGCCGTTCAAGAAGATGAAATGAACGCGCTCGCCATGAACAATTACAACTTTAATGATGCACCTGCTGCAAAAAGTGTGGTGCCAGCATCGTCTTACACACAAGATGCTAACCAAGCCATGCAAGAGATTGAACCGATTACCTTGCTTGAAATGCTGAATAAAAAAAATCAGCCTAATAGCTTGAGCAAGGTGAGCCATCATGACTTTGATCATGTTAGAGGCAATCACACGCCAATTCAAACTGAAGTGCGCGCTACGCCTAAATCTGCGCAAAACAACCACATTGATTTGAGCATTGCGACGCTGCACCATGCGCCTGCTGCACCCAATCATGAAATGACGGCCATTCTGAATGAAATGCGCACCATGCGTAGCTCAATTGAATCCCAACTCACCACATTGTCATGGGCGAGCATTCAGCAACGTGAGCCTATCAAAGCACAAATTTTGAGTACGCTGTTATCTGCTGGCTTTAGTGCTGCACTTTCAAGACAATTAGCGGAAAAACTACCAGCGAATCTTGATTACGGTAAAGCCATTGCTTGGCTAAAATCTGTACTCACAAGAAACTTACATTCAGTAGAAGATGAAGCGGAAATGCTGGGGCACGGCGGCGTATTTGCACTAATTGGCCCCACAGGTGTTGGTAAAACCACGACTGTGGCGAAATTGGCAGCCCGCTATGTAATGAAGCACGGCACGCATAATTTGGGTTTAATCACTACAGATGCTTACCGTATTGGCGGCCATGAACAACTGCGTATTTACGGCAAAATATTAGGCGTAATGGTGCATACCGTAAAAGATGAGGCTGACTTGCAAATTGCCTTAAATGAACTCAAAGGCAAGCACACGGTTTTAATTGACACCGTCGGCGTGAGCCAGCGTGACCAAATGGTGGGTGAGCAAATTGCCATGTTATCGAACACGGATACGCCGATTAAACGCTTACTTTGCCTAAATGCCACCAGCACCGGCGAAACTTTAGCCAACGTGGTAAAAGCCTATAAAGGCAAAGGCTTAGATGGCTGCATCATGACAAAAATTGATGAAGCTGCCACCATTGGCAACGCACTTGATGTGATTATTCGTGAAAAACTCAAACTTCATTACGCCACCAACGGCCAACGCGTGCCAGAAGATATTTTAATCGCCAATAAAGAGCAGTTGATTCAAGACGCGCTTAATCATGAAAGCTTGCAGTACTTACCGTTTAAGTTTTTAGCCGATGAATTGCCGCTGGTGATGGGCAACACCATTAGCAGCGCAAATCAAACTGCGGAGGCCCATTATGCGTAACTTTCAAAATGACCAAGCCGCTGGCTTAAGAAGGATTATGTCTTCACCCAAGCCACGGGTGGTGTCCATACTATCTGCAGGGCTTGAGGCAACATTGCCGCGCATGATGACCAATCTAGCGGCCTCAATTCAAACGCAAGGCAGCCAAGTGCTGATTATGCACGCCTCTGCGTACTCGCGCGAGTCGCAATATGCGCTCAACAAAGCGGCTTCACTTTATGATATTTGCCAAAATAATGATTCTTATCAAAACAAAACTGCATTACAAAGTGCTGTGAAAGTGTCGCCATATGGGTTTTCATTAGCCAAGCTGATGCAAAAAAACCAGCCAGCGCACTTAACTTCAGCTCACGTGGTTCAAACCAATGAACAACATGCCAACCAATTAGTAAAACAATTGGCAACGCAATTTGACATCGTTTTGGTGGATGCTTCTGTGAATGATGCCGGCAAATTAGCGCTGCCTATTTTAAACGAGAGCGAAATCATCATTCAGCTTTCAAGAAAACCTGAGTCAATTAAACAGGCGTACGCGCTGATTAAACTGATTTGCAACCAGCTTGGCCGCCGTAGCTTTGGCATTATTGTTGATGATGCCAATGAAGAACAAGCCCAGGTTGTGTTTCGCAATATTGCGCAAGTGGCCAAGCGCTACTTGCAAATAGAGCTGGAATTTTTTGGCGCAATTCCCACGGACGAAAAATTAAGCCTTGCCACAAAACTTGGCAGAACCGTGATTGACGCTTTTCCGTTAGCAAAAGCTTCCGCTGCATTTACAAGCATCGCCAAAAAATTAGATGTTCAGTTAGACCATGCAGCACCCTTTAAACAAGCCTATCGATAAGATTGTGATTCATATGTACACTGCAAAAGGCAAAAAAGACCAAAAAGACGAGTTGCTCAGCACGCACGCGACGCTTGTCAAAAAAATCGCCTATCAGCTCAAGGCAAAATTACCGCCCAATGTTGAAATTGATGATTTGATACAAGCCGGCATGATGGGCTTACTCGACGCGATTAACCGTTATGAAGACACGCACGGCGCGCAGTTTGAAACATACGCCACACAGCGAATTCGCGGCAATATGCTGGATGAGCTTCGTAGCGCTGACTGGCTACCCAGAAGCATTCGCAAAAATATGCGTGATGTTGAAACAGCCTTTAGCCAGCTTGAGCAACAGCTAGGCCGCCCGCCGACAGAAAATGAAGTTGCCAAAAAATTGCAGCTGCCGCTGGATGAATACTATGACATGCTGGGCGACTGCACTGGCCACCAATTGGTGTATTACGAAGATTTTCACGAGGCAGAAGCGGGTGAACACTTTTTAGACCGTTTTCAAACCGATGAAAAAGGTGACCCCATCAAAGCCATGCTGGAAGGCGACTTTAGAGACGCTTTAATTGACGCCATTGACTCACTGCCAGACCGCGAAAAAATGCTCCTTGGCCTGTATTACGAACAAGAGCTTAACTTAAAAGAAATTGGCGCAGTCATGAGTGTTTCAGAATCTCGCGTGTGCCAATTGCATAGCCAAGCCGTGGCTAGGCTGCGCGCAACACTAAGAGAGAAATCATGGACTGGAACAGTTTAATTGGCCTAGCGATTGCCGTTTTAGGCATTTTATTAGGCCAATCCATTGAAGGCGGCCACATTGGCTCGCTCGTCCAGCCTGCCGCATTTTTAATTGTGATGTGCGGCACCTTTGGAGCAGTGATTCTACAAACACGGCCTAAAAACTTTATCGACGGCATCAAAATGCTCTCGCAAGTATTCAACATGCCAGTCGATGACCGGCAAGACTTAGCCAAGCGCATCAATCTCTGGAGTACCTATGCGCGCAAAGAAGGTCTGTTCATGCTGGAGTCTTATATGCAAAAAGAAACAGAGCCTTTCATTAAAAAAGGCATGCAGCTCATGATTGACGGCACGCCACCGGAAAAAATTCGTGAAATTGTCGCCATTGACATGCATTTTCATGAGGTTGAATTACGCAACTCGGCCAAAATCTGGTCTGCCGCTGGCGGTTACGCGCCCACCGTGGGCATTTTGGGCGCGGTTTTAGGGTTAATTCATGTGATGGAAAATCTATCTGACCCCAGCAAATTAGGCAGCGGTATTGCAGTGGCATTTGTGGCAACGATTTATGGTGTAGGGCTGGCCAATTTAGTATTTTTACCGATTGCCAATAAACTTAAAAACGTGATTCAGTTTGAAATGATGCGTCGTGAAATGCTGCTTAATGCCTGGGTTTCAATAGCCAAAGGCGACCATCCAAACGTGGTAGCAGAACGCTTACTTTCATACATGCGATAACGGTTAAAAAGGCCTTAATTTATATACAACCTTTTTCGTTGCCCTGCGAGCCTTGTAAATAAAGGCTCGCAGGGCAACGAAAAATCCTCGAGGATTTTAAGCACCAAAATACTGTTTTTAAATACACCCAATACAAACATTGATTACTAATTTTTTATAGCGATAGCCCACTAAAATGATCAGAAGAAAGCCGATAGATGACGATGATGAAAACCCCGAACGCTGGCTGGTTTCATACGCGGATTTTATTACCCTGCTGTTTGCCTTTTTTGTGGTGATGTACGCTATTTCATCGGTTAACCAAAGTAAATACGATCAACTCACCTCAGCCATGGGTTCAGCATTTATGGGGCAAGCGAATGGCGGCAAAATAATTCTGAAAAAAGAATCCACTCCTGAAAACAAAATCCATCAAGACAGTTCACTCATTAAGCCATTACCGCTTTCACATATTTATGCTGAAAAACAGCGCAAAGAACGTGAGGCCATGGTGAAAACGGGGCTGGATCTATCAAGCCAACTCTCGCCACTCATCGGTGCTGGCAAAGTGACGGTGGTGCAGAATAATCGCGGTGTGCGCATTGATATTAACGACTCACTACTGTTTGAAACCGGCTCGGCAGACCTTTCAGAGCAGGCCAAACCACTCATGCAGCAAATTGCCGAAAAACTCAAAGCCACGCCCTACTTTATGCAAATTGAAGGCCATACCGACAACGCACCCATGCACAGCGCGGCGTTTTACTCAAATTGGGAACTCTCTGCCGTGCGTGCCAGCAGCGTAGTACGCATGCTCAATAGTTATGGCATTGCCGAAAACAGACTCAGCGCCACTGGCTTTGGCGCAACGCAACCCATTAGTGAAAATGAAACCGCCGAAGGCCGCGCCAAAAATCGCCGCGTCTCCATTATGATTTTGTACGAAACAAAAAACCCAACTTAAATCAGCTACGTGCTTTTGGCAAAAACATAACAACTCTTTTTATACATATTAGTTTTGGTGAGTTAAAGATTTAACTGCGCCCGTACTTTTGATTTATTATGATGTGTGAAAAACAACACATAAGCTTAAGATTTAAAAAGCAAACCAATATGCTCACATCAATATTTTCAATATTACTAAACGGACTCAAGCATCCGCTCAATTGCAGTTAGCAACTTATGGACTGAGCTCTTCTTCCGAGAAATATATGGTTGTTTTTATTAGCTGCCATTATCGCGATTCTATTGGCTTGTTTTAACCTTCGAAAATTTAACCCTGAAAATCGAAGCTTGCCAGTTCGCTTGTACATGGCTTGGTTAAGTGATCAGCAATGGATACATGGCGTAAAAACTGATTCGTTTAAGAATTATGTAAAGCGTCGTAAAACTTTACTTTATCGTGAGCAGTTGCTCATCACTTGGTTTTTCTGGTTTTTTATATTCTTAGTGGTACTAATACTTGCTTTCGGTTGTGGTGGTCGAGTCAATGCGTGCTAACCCATCATTGAAACGGTACGCTTAGCATGTAGGGTGCAATAGCTTGCATATTTCTCCTCAAGATATTTCACACATTCAGCGTAATAAATTACAAAAAATACGCCATGCCAATTTAAGGCAATTTAACGCAGTTAAATTGCACGTTTAAAGCTCGAGAAAAAATTAATGCCCTGCGAGCCTTATAAATAAAGGCTCACAGGGCAGTCAAAAAGATTGATGCAATTTTTTGTGAGAAAAAGTGATTTTTTCTGCAAAATAAATGGCGCATTTTTTGCACGGGCAAGCGTGCAAATTGAACTACGCCATTAATACAGATTGGTTTGCTTGTGATGTTCTGGCTTGGCCGTTTTTGCCGTACATGCTGCCGGCTTCAGGTTTGCCTTGCAGTTGCGATAACATTTGCTGATTACGGCTAAAATGTTTGTTGATTAAAATGCCATTTAATCGGTTGGTTTCTTTGGTGGTGGTCAAGGTTTTTTGAAACTGATCCCACGCCTTTTGCATGTTCGTATTCGCTTGCTGTTTAATCCAAGCCACCATGCCAGATTCATTGGCGTGAAAGCCATGCAAAGACAATTGCTCGTAGCGGTTTTTGGCTACCGTGCTAAGTTGTTGCAGCAGTAAAAATTTGCGGTCAATAATCGCTTCTACCGTTGCAATATCGCCTTTTACCAAAGCGGCTTGCTCTGTGGTGAGCTCTTCTAGCAGCCGATTGACTAAGGTTACGTCTTGTTCAAACGAAATTTGCACAGGTTTTGAGGCGTTCATTTTTTTCACCGTTTCTTAAATAATGCCTAAAATAATACGATGCTTAAACCAATACTTAAGGTACACATTATTTTTTGGCTGAAATTAAATCTTGCACCGTTTGAATTAAACCGTCAGCCACTTTTTCAGAGTCCACTTTAAATTGGCCGCTCGAAATTGCTGATTTAATCGCTTGTACTTTTTCTGCGTCAAACACGCCAGCAGATGCTTCCGCTTCAAATGATTTCACCTGTGCTGATAGTGATGATAGCGTAACGCTCTCACCCGCAGCGACTGGCGCGGCTACACCTGTAGTGGTTTGCGCAGGTTTTGCAGCGGGCTTTTCAAGCTGTGTTTTATCAGCAGTAATACCCGCTTTGCTTTTAATTGAGTCATTAATGTTCATGGCATTGATCCTTATTTTTCATTCTAAATACCAATTCTTTGGTATCCATAGTGTTCTTAACGGCATAGTTTAAGCGAACTTTAATGGTTTGTAATATTTTTTTTTGGTCTTTTCATTTAGCTAAAACGTATCTTATAAAGATCATTAAAACGCCACTTCAACTTGCCCGCCTTGCCGCGCAATGCCTGAAATCACTTTACCGCTTGCCACTTTCACCTGCGTCACTTGGCCTTCATTGGCTTTTGCAAGTGCTTGACCTTCAGCCGAAATTGAAAAGCCATTGCCTGATGTAAATAGCTTGACTGTTTGACCCTGCTGCACGACAGGCGTCACTTTGAGCATTTCTTGCCTAAGCACGGTGCCAGCGGTCATGGATATTTGTACACTGCGGCCAATGGCTTGCGTTTGCTCAGTAAACACGCCAGCTGGCAAATGCGTTAAATCGCCCTTCACTACCATTACGTCATAATCTGATAAAACTTGACCCTGCGCCAAGGGCGCCGCAGCCACTAAATAATTGCCCACAACTTTTACCGTGCTCTGCACATAAATGCTCCATTTACTTGGCGCTTGGCACTGCACGCCCACACTGGTTTTGCCCCAGGCACGACTGCCATTGGGCAAAAATAGCTGTAGATCATCACAAGCGGCCAGTCTTAAATTGGGGTCAATTGCACCCACTTGAACACTGACTTCACCCGGGTAGCCTATGGTTTGCATGGTTAAAAATTCAGCCACTTTGGATTTTACAACCGCCAAACTTTGTTTTGATGCGGTTAAACCAGCCGCTGGTTTTACAACAGCCACTTTAACTTCATCTGCAACAATCAGTGCAGAAAACAGCATCCCCGCACCAAAAACGGCACAAAGCCAATATTGGCTAACGCGCGTGCGTGGAAAAGCGTTGGTTTTAAACTGCAATTGGCGCGTATTCACAATAGGCCTCTTCTACATTGATTCGATGGTGACCATTTTACGTAAGCACGTCTATAACAAAATCAAGAATAAGGCGGTTTTTCCCCTTTTACTTCAACGATTAAAACTTGGCATCTTCTATAAACTGGCACTCAAAGATAAAGGAAAATTTTATGGTTGAGTTTGCAAAGTTCAACCCTTTAAATTTCAACCTTTTTAATTTCAACTTAAGGTTTAACAGTACCTTTTGAGAAAAGATGCCAATGATGTTAAACAAATTAGATGCTGAATTAAATTTTCACCAAACTGCGCTAAGAGTGCGTGGACAGCGCCAAGAGCTGATTGCCGCCAATATTGCCAATGCTGATACGCCAAACTTTAAAGCGCGCGACTTAGACTTTAAAACAGCCATGCAACAGGCCATGGGGCAGAACGCTGCGATGCAAGGATTAACGGCGGCAAAAAGCATCGCAAAAACCTCTGAGCTACATTTGAATGCACTGCCAATGGTGGGGTTACAGCAAGCAAGTGGGCCTGGTGAGGCGATGTATCGGCCCATTTCGCAAGGCAGTGTTGATGGCAACAGCGTTGATATGGATGTTGAACGTAACCAGTTTGTTGATAACGGCATTCGCTACGAGGCCAGTTTAACCATGCTTAATGGCCAACTTAAAAAAATGCTGGCAGCCATTCAGGGCCAGTAAAAATTTTGAATCTAGACCAATAACAGGAGGTCGCTATGTCACTTTTTAACGTTTTTAATATTTCAGGTTCTGCCATGAGCGCACAGTCACAACGCCTCAATGCGGTTGCCAGTAATTTGGCCAATGCCGATAGCGCCACCAGCGCCAATGGTATGCCTTACAAAGCAAAGCAAGTGGTGTTTAGTGCCATACCAAGCGCCAGCCCTGAAGCACAAGCGGTAAAAGTCACTAAAGTTGTTGAAGATACCTCACCTGCCAAAATAGTGTTTGATCCAAAACATCCGCTAGCCAACGAACAAGGCTACGTCACCATGCCAAACGTGAATGTAACAGAAGAAATGGTGAATATGATTTCAGCCTCACGCGCATATCAAAACAACGTAGAAACCATGAATGCAGCCAAAGCCATGTTACTCAAAACGCTGAGCATTGGTCAATCTTAACTACATTTTAACGTTAAATTTAGTCACTACAAATAAAGGACTCTCATGGCCACCACCGTACAAAACACCAACACTGCTTCACAAGCGCTATTAGATAGTGTCAATGGCAAAAAGTCTAAAACCGACTCTACACAAGAGGCACAAGACCGCTTTATGACTTTGCTGGTTACGCAGATGAAAAATCAAGACCCGTTGAACCCGATGGATAACGCGCAGGTAACAAGCCAGATGGCACAACTTTCGACGGTGAGCGGCATCAACAAACTTAACAGCACC
>JAKQTB010000087.1 GCA_029569495.1 Pseudomonadota bacterium
GGTGCTGTAAAATAATTTTACCAACGCGCGCAGGTAAGCCAACTTCTTTTGCCATGCGGGCGCCAATTTCGCTATGTTGCTCAAAATGTAATTGCTCTTGCTTGGTAAGCGGTGCTTGTTTTGATAAAACTTTTCCTGAAATTTCAATTTTGCCAATATCATGAAAAATTGCCGCCATGCCTAATAGCCGCGCATCTTCTTTTGACATTTCAATCGATTTTGCCATCATAAGCGACAGCACCGTGACGTTCATCGGGTGCAGATAATGCGCGTCACTCGAGCGATTGCCGTTGAGCGCATGAATGGCCACATCCCCTTCCATCAGCGCCGTTTCAACCATGTCATCCACGGTTAGTGCGGCTTGTTCAATCGAGGTCTGCGGTGTCGCTAGAATGTTGTTGGCTGCTTTACGCACTACATCACAGGCGACTAGAAATTTTTTCTCACTTTCATCCATGGCATGATGCAGTTGTTTAAGCCTGACCTGTTGAGGCACTGGTTGGAGCAATGGTGTGTCAGCGGGAACTGGAGGCGCAACAACTTCCTGATTCGCAATGCTTTCATCTTCAATAGACAAATCTGCTATTGGTAGCGGTTCACAGTCGCTCCGGTTAGGGTCGTAACGTAGCTTTTTTAAACCAATTTTTTGGATGCTGGCAATTTGTGTTTCATCCTTTACTTTAAAGTTGCTAAAGGTGAAAGGGTGGTCCATCCAGCCTAAATCCAGATGCACATAGAGGCCAACGCGCAGTTGGGAAACGTCAATTAGATTATTATTGTTCATGGGTATTACCTTTTGCATGGTATTTTTTTGTGCTGATTGCCAATAACTTGGTAAATTCAGCGGCTGTCACAGGTTTGCTATATAAATATCCTTGTGCTTCCAAGCAGCCCATATTTTTCAAAAAGGTGGCTTGTGCAAGGGTTTCAACCCCTTCAGCAATCACGGTAAAGCCAAGGCTGCAAGCCATTGCGTTAATGGTGTTGGTAATGGCGGCGTCATCCAAATCATCTGGCAAACCGCGCACAAATGACTGGTCAATCTTAATTTTATCGAGCGGCAAACGCTTGAGGTTAGAGAGTGATGAATAGCCCGTGCCAAAGTCATCAATCGCCACGCGCACGCCGAGTTGTTTGATGTTGTTGAAGGTGTCGATCACAAATTCGGTATTTTGCATCACCGTGCTTTCGGTAATTTCAAGTTCGAGAATGTTCGGGTTGCAATTGGTTTCAATCAGAATGCCGTAAACCGTGTCATAAAAATTACTGCGCATAATCTGCACGCCAGAAACATTCACTGAAACCCACTGCATGGTATAGCCATCGTTAATCCACTGAATGGCTTGCAATGCAGCCTGACGCAGCACCCACTCGCCGATTTGTACAATGAGGCCAGTTTCTTCCGCAATCGGAATAAATCTTGCGGGGGATACTAAGCCCAAATCAGGATGACGCCAGCGAATTAGCGCCTCGGCGCCAATAATGTCGCCAGTGAGCAATGAAATTTGTGGTTGGTAATACATTTCAAATTGGTTACGCTCAAGCGCATGGCGCAACTGGCTTTCAATCGTAAAGCGCTCAACTGCGTTTTTACTGAGGTCTTCCGAGTAAAAGCAGTGATTATTTTTGCCACGATTTTTTACCTGATACATGGCAATGTCAGCGGCTTTAATCAGGCTGTCAACATCTGAACCGTCTTTGGGAAAAATGGAAATGCCTACGCTCGCGCCAATAAAAATTTCTTTACCGTCAATAAAAAACTCTACTTGCAGGGCGTAGATTATTTTTTGCGCAATGAGTGCAGCATCCTGCGGATGCTTAATCATGTCCATCATCACCAAAAATTCATCGCCACCCAGCCGTGCCACAATGTCACTATCGCGCATGGCATGATGAATTCGCTTGGATACTTCATACAATAATTTATCGCCCACTTGGTGCCCAAGGCTATCGTTAATCGCTTTAAAACGGTCTAAATCAACAAACAATAACGCAATTTGATGGTGTTCTCGTTCAGCGCGTTTAATGGCATGTTCGAGTAGTTCGTTAAATAACCTGCGGTTTGGCAAACCCGTCAGCGGGTCGTGATTCACGAGTTCGTGTAATCTGTTTTGCGAGTGTTTGGCCTCGGTAATGTCGGCAAACACACCCACGTAGTAAATCGTTTCATCTTGTTGATTTTTAACGGCATTCACCGTCAGCCGCTCTTGATAGGCTTCACCATTTTTACGGTGATTTAACAACTCAGCACGCCATTGGCCATCAAGTTGCAGGTGTCGCCAAGCCTCTCGCTCTGTGACTTGTAACGCTTTTGGCACGGTGCCAAACACTTCTTGCTGATTGAACCCGGTAATAGCAGTAAAACTTTTGTTAATACTTAAAATATTGGCGTTTGCATCCATCACCATCATGCCTTCGCTGGCATTTTCAAAGGCGATTTTTGCTAAGTGATATGCGCTGTTGCTAAAAGCGGTTGCGCTTGGCAGGCTATCTTGCGATGATGCTAATGCCTGTGTTTGGGACGTATTTGTGTTGCTGTGATAGTTTATATCGACCCAGACCCAATGTTTTTCCAGCGCGTTTTGCACCGCATTGGATAATTGTGACGTGCGTAAGCGGTCGCCAGTAAAAGGCTGGCCAAGGTTCTCGAATGAATCGTTTTCTGAAACCAAATGATAGGGTTTAAAGTCTTGTAAATTTTTCACTTTTTTTGAACGTTTCGTTATCAAATGTTATCCATAAGCAGGCTGATGACACATCAACATAAAGCACGGTATAAGTGGATATCGGACGCGAGAGAGAAAACTTGAGAAGTTTCTGAATAAATTGAATTTTATGAAAACAAACGCTACAAAAAAACGATGGCAAATTGCTGTGGCTTTAACCATGATTTATGGCGCAATATTTGGCATAAATTCGCTGCAGGCTAAAGAAAATGGGGTGGTTCAAGAGGCTAATGTCAAACAGTCACCATGCCCAATTGCGCAAGCACAAGACCACAGACAGCAACCCATTGCGTTTAAACAGCACATGTTTGATGATGGCGCACAAGATTTGGCGGTGATTGCCGTGGATGAACAACAAGGACGCATCACAAAACGCATCACCTATAATCAGCATCAAGAAGCCGGCTGTCATTTTTCTGCGGTCGCGATAGCCCGTGGAGGCGACTGGGGCTGGTTGATGGTTTGGGCCGATGCAGAAAAAATCTATTACACACGTTTAGATGGTGAAGCATTGGTTTTTGTACCGCCAAAAAAATTACCGATTTCGCAGGTGACGCTCATTGAGTTTTTACTTGATACCGCGCAACCCACTATGCGCGTGCAAACAATGCAGGGTAAAACGCAATTATTGACATCGGATGATGAAGGTCGAAATTGGCAGCTTTTGCCAGACCAATAACGTAAGTATTTGGCAATATTTTTTATTGCTTACTTCGCTTGAAAAACTACGAGAAAAAATAAATGCCCTGCGAGCCTTTATTTATAAGGCTTCCAGAGGCATCAAAAAGGTTGGTGTTAAAAATAGGCCTTTTTTTATAAAAAATACGCATTAATAATACGCGCTGCAAGTTTTTAGAAATTATTTTTTTTGGCGCTTACTGCCATCCATCTTCGGGTTTGCCCTTATTGAAAAAACCACAATTTGCTCCATAGTAGCTTCATATCATTTATGAGGAGCAACAGAATGCGATTTGATAAACTCACTACCAAATTTCAACAGGCCATTAACGATGCGCAAAGCTTGGCTTTGGGCGCAGATAACACTGCGATTGAGCCGCAGCATTTATTGCTGGCGTTGCTGAATCAAGAGGACGGCGGCACGGCGTCACTGCTTTCGCGCGCGGGTGTGCAGTTAAATCCGCTGAAAACCAGTTTGAATACTGCCATCAACAATTTGCCAAAATCACCTGATGCCAGCGGTGAAGTGGCGATTTCGCGTGATTTGAATAACTTGTTGAATGTAACCGATAAATTCGCGCAAAAACGTGGTGATTCCTACATTGCGAGTGAAATGTTTTTATTGGCACTGGCGGATGATAAAGGTGAAGCAGGTCGATTGCTTAAACAAAATGGCCTAACGAAGTCGGCGTTAGAAGCTGCGATTACGGCAGTCCGCGGTAATGAAAATGTGAATAGCCAAGAAGCCGAAGGCCAGCGCGAATCTTTGCAAAAATATACTATCGACCTCACTGAGCGCGCTAAACTGGGCAAACTTGACCCTGTCATTGGGCGTGATGATGAAATTCGCCGTGCGATTCAAATTTTAGGGCGGCGCACCAAAAACAACCCAGTGCTGATTGGTGAGCCAGGCGTGGGTAAAACGGCCATTGTTGAAGGCTTGGCCCAGCGTATTGTGAATGGCGAAGTACCCGATACGCTGAAAGGCAAAAAAGTATTGTCACTTGATATGGCGGCTTTGTTAGCGGGTGCAAAGTACCGAGGCGAGTTTGAAGAGCGTTTAAAATCTGTGCTCAAGGAATTGGCGCAGGACGAAGGCCAAACCATCGTATTTATTGATGAAATTCACACCATGGTGGGTGCCGGCAAAGCCGAGGGCGCAATGGATGCGGGCAATATGCTAAAACCTGCCCTAGCACGCGGTGAATTGCATTGCGTGGGCGCAACAACCTTAGATGAATATCGTAAATATATTGAAAAGGATGCCGCCCTTGAACGCCGCTTTCAAAAAGTGATGGTGGATGAGCCGACCGTAGAAGCGACAATTGCGATTTTGCGCGGGCTACAAGAAAAATACGAATTACATCATGGTGTAGAAATCACCGACCCTGCGATTGTTGCGGCAGCCGAGCTATCTCATCGCTACATTACTGACCGCTTTTTACCCGATAAAGCCATTGATTTAATTGATGAAGCGGCAAGTCGCATCAAGATGGAAATTGATTCCAAACCTGAGGTGATGGATAAACTCGACCGCCGCTTGATTCAATTAAAAATTGAGCGTGAAGCCGTGCGCCGTGAGAAAGACGAAGCCAGCCATAAACGTTTTGAGTTGATTGAAGAAGAAATCTCGAAAATCGAAAAAGAGTATGCCGATTTAGAAGAAATCTGGAAAGCCGAAAAAGCGCAAGTGCAGGGTTCTGCGCACATAAAAGAAGCCATCGAAAAAGTAAAATTTGAGATGGAAGAAGCCACCCGTAAAGGCGAGTGGCAAAAAGTGTCTGAACTGCAATATGGCAAATTGCCGCAGTTAGAGGCGCAGTTAAAACAAGCATCCAGTGCTGAAGCTGAAAGCGGGCAAGTAAAACACAAAATGCTGCGCACCGAAGTGGGCGCCGATGAGATTGCCGAGGTTGTGAGCCGCGCCACAGGGATTCCTGTGAGCAAAATGTTAACGGGCGAGCGCGAAAAGTTATTGACCATGGAAGCGAAACTGCACGAGCGCGTGGTAGGGCAAGACGAGGCGGTGCGTTTGGTGAGTGATGCGATTCGCCGTTCACGCTCAGGCTTAAGCGATCCCAATCGTCCCTATGGCAGCTTCTTGTTTTTAGGCCCAACGGGTGTGGGTAAAACGGAGTTGTGTAAATCGCTGGCCAATTTCTTGTTTGATTCAGAAGACCATTTGATTCGCATCGACATGAGCGAATTTATGGAAAAACATTCTGTGGCACGGATGATAGGCGCGCCACCCGGCTATGTTGGCTATGAAGAAGGCGGCACATTGACGGAAGCCGTGCGCCGCAAGCCTTACAGCGTGATTTTGCTTGATGAAGTTGAAAAAGCGCACCCTGATGTGTTTAATGTGCTGTTGCAGGTGCTGGATGATGGCCGCCTAACCGATGGCCAAGGCCGCACGGTGGACTTCAAAAATACGGTGATTATCATGACTTCTAACTTAGGTAGTCAGATGATTCAAAGCATGTCGGATCAAGATTACCAAGTGGTGAAACTGGCGGTGATGGGTGAGGTGAAAACGCATTTCAGGCCAGAGTTTGTCAACCGGATTGATGAAGTGGTCGTTTTTCACGCATTGGGTGAGGCAAATATCAAGTCAATTGCAAGCATTCAATTGCAATACTTGGCCAAACGTTTGGCTGCAATGGACATGCAGCTGATGGTGACTGATGCGGCACTGGCTGAAATCGCCAGCGCAGGGTTTGACCCCGTGTATGGTGCACGTCCATTAAAACGGGCCATTCAGAGTGAGATTGAAAACCCATTGGCACGTGAAATTTTAGCCGGGAATTTTATGGCGAAAGATACAGTCCAAGTAGATCATAAAGCTGGAAGAATGCAGTTTAGTAAAGTTTGATGGTTTGTAGGCGCGCAATAAATTGCGCGCCTACAAAATAAGCCCATGAGAGGAATCAGCGATGAATAAGCAAAGTTTAATGTTGAGTACAGTATTGCTGACCGCCTTATTGGCAGGCTGTGCCAGCAGTGCACCGCGTGAGGTGGCTGTTGATAGGCTTACGCCTGAAGAGGTGGCGCAAATTACGCCTGCGGCTACGCCAACATTGAGTTTAGACGAGATTGTTAGTTTGACGCAGCAAAAAGTCTCGTCTGATGACATTATTGCTAAAATTAAGACGAGCAACTCGCAATATGATTTAACAGCCAGCCAAATTGTAGACTTAAGCAAGCAAGGCGTGGATTCAAAAGTGCTGGATTACATTCAGACTGAACGTGAAAAGGCACGCCTAAATAGCCTTGCAGATGAAATCAATAAACGCGAAAAAGCCAATAAAGAAGCGCAAGAAAAGCTGAAACAACAAGCTTGGCGCAATCGCTACGACCCCTTTTATGACCCGTTTTACCACCCTTTTTATGGTTACGGCCCTTATTGGGGAAGTCACTTTTACTTGAACAACCATTTACATCGGCGTAGAAGATAACGCTAAAAAACTCGCGCTATAATGGCGTATTGTGTTTGAGGGTTTTTACATGCGCCAATTTTCAGAACAGGTCACCATTAAAACAGCAGGCCGTAAACTTTACGACATTACTCCTGATGTTTTACAACTTACCAAAAAAGCTGCTATTCAGACGGGTTTGCTCACACTCTATATTCAGCATACCTCTGCAAGCTTGCTGATTAACGAAAATTACGATGCCGACGTGCTGGTGGATATGGAGGCATTTTTTAATCGACTGGTGCCTGATGGCGATAAGCTCTTTATTCATACCGTTGAAGGTCCTGACGACATGCCTGCACACGTGCGTAGTGCGTTGACGCAAACCAGTTTATCTATTCCAATTATGCAAGGCAGGCCAGCACTCGGCCAGTGGCAGGGTATTTTTTTGTATGAACACCGGCATGTTGCGGCGAGTCGGCGCGTTATTTTGCATGCAATAGGAGATTAATTTTGGGCAAGCGTGGCCGGAAATTAAGCCCTGCGGAATGGCAGATTTATCAGCCTTATTTTTCACCCGAAGTATTGCATTACGCGCGCATTGTTGATGGGCATACGCCATTTTGGTTACGGCCAAGCATGTGTGCAGTGGTGTTGCAGCAAAAAATCTATTTTCGAGCTGGTTATTATCAGCCCAGCACATTGCAGGGTATTGCATTGTTAGGGCATGAATTAACACATGTAGAGCAGTTTTTACAAGGCATGACAATCTGGCATTATTTGTGGGAATGCCGACATGGCTATGTAAAAAATCGTTATGAAGTGGCAGCTTATGCGAAAGGTGCTATGATTAGTTACGATGTCGCCAAACGAGGCATTATTTAGGGTTTTTACTAAAATAAAATCTACAAATTTTTTTAAGGAGAAGAACAAATGGGATTGTTTTCATTTATTAAAGAAGCAGGCGAAAAACTATTTGGTATTGGCGAAGCAAAAGCGGCAGAAGAAGTCGCAAAAAAAGACCCAACACCGGTGAATGTTGAAGCTGCAAATAAAGCTGCTGCAAAAGCGATTGCTGATTACGTGGCAAAAATGGGTTTAACGGCCGAGGGCTTGACCATTGGCTTTGATGGTGCATCCGCCACGGTGATTGTACAAGGCATGGCAGACACCAAAGAAACCAAAGAAAAGATTTTACTCTGTTGCGGTAATGTAAAAGGCGTGGAACATGTGCAAGACCAATTGGGTGTGATTGAACCTGCAGATGAGTCTGTGTTCTACACCGTCGTGAGTGGCGATACGCTATCAAAAATTGCTAAAGCGCAGTATGGCAATGCCAATGACTATATGAAGATATTTGAAGCGAATAAACCCATGTTAAGCCACCCAGATAAAATTTATCCTGGCCAGTCATTGCGTATTCCTAACTAAACGGTACGACTTTGCATTAAGTCATTCATTTTAAATGACTTTAAGTTTACTTTCCTGAGAAATGTCGCTAGAATGCAACTTCGAGTTTAGTCAGATAAAAAATCCTTGTTACTTGTCAATAGTTCAAGGATTTTTTTATGTTAATCATCAAGTTGAAAGGAATTAAAATGTCTACATTATTACGTGCTTTATTAGCACTAAGCGTTACCAGTTTGTTGCTCGTCGGTTGTGGTGAAAAAGAAGCTGCACCAGTGGAGGCTACACCAGCCGTTGAAGCGCCAGCGCCAGTTGAAGCGGCGCCTGTTGAAGTTGCACCTGCACCAGCCCCTGCTGCAAAAGAGCCAGGTGGCTATGAGCCAACACCTGAAGAGCGCGTGCCTGGCATTACCCTTGATGATTCAGCGCAACCGGTGACTGAAGCGAGTGCGCCTGCAGAAGCGCCAGCAGTAGAAGCTGCACCAGAAGCAAAATAAGTCTAAATTAGTTGCTTTATCTAAAGCAGAAGCACGCTCAGGCGTGCTTTTTTTGTGCGTAAATTAGCTAATCCTTAAATGCTGTTCAGAAGCTGTCTAGCGGGTACGTTTAAAAATTTTCTCAGCACCAGCCAAGCGGCGAGCGGAATGCAGAAGGCTGCAATGAGCATGACAGTAACCGCCAAGGTGAAATTGAGCTGAAACGGAATATCCAGCACATAGTGGCTCAGGTAGTAGGCCAGTAGATTGGCGGCAATGGCAGCCACCAGTGCCGCAATTAAGCCAATACAGGTAAATTCAGCCATATAAGCGATGCTAACCTGCTGACGTGACGCACCAAAAACACGCATTAAAGTGGCTTCCGTCACACGCTCTTCTCTGGTTGCGACCAGAGCCGCATAAAGCACCGCGATGCCAGCCATTAAACTAAAGGCGAACACGTATTCAATTGCACTGCTCATTTTTTGCATAATACCGCGTACCTGTTGCATGAGGGCCGCGACATCAATCACTGTTAGATTTGGGTAGGTTTTAATGAGTTGGTTCATGGGAGCATCTGCACTTAAAGGCAAATAAAAGCTACTCATGTAACTGGTAGGATATTGGTCTAACACGCCAGGTGGAGTCACCGCAAAAAAGTTTGGGCGCATGGTGTCCCATTCGACTTTTCGAATACTGGTGACGGTTAAGTTAAGTGGGGTTCCCGCCACATTAAAAACTAATTGATCACCCAGTTTTAGGTTTAATGTTTTAGCCAAGTCTTCTTCAAGTGACAGGTATGGTTTTCCGTGGTCTTGTTCTGTCCACCACCTGCCCGAAAGCAGTTTGTTGTCACTTTGCATGTTGGCTGCCCACGAGAGATTAAATTCTCGTTCTGCTAGGCGTTTCGCACGCTCATCTTTCCATTCGGTTTGGCTGAGATCTTTATTATTTTGGCTGATTAAACGGCCGCGCACCATCGGGAAAATCGTTGCATCTTGAATTTTTTGCTGGGTAAAAAATTCCTTTATACCGCTAATCTGCGCAGGCTGAATGTTGATCACAAAGCGATTGGGAGCATCAATCGGCAGAGAGGCCTGCCAATTACGAATTAAATCATTGCGAATTAAAGCCAGTAGCATTAGCACCATTAGGCCCATGCTAAAGCCTATCATTTGTACAGTGGATAAACCAAAACGGCGTTTGATGCCCAAAATGCCGATTTTAATTTGGCCCAGCATTTGGTTGCGTGATGACAACCGGAACACACGACTGACTAAGCTGACAAGTAGGTAAGCAATGCCGGCAATGACAATGCACAGCAGGGTGAGTGCAATAATCGTTGAGAGTGCAAGTTTAATGTCTCGTGCCTGCCAAAAAATCATCAGGGTCATTACAAAGAAAGCTGGCAAAAATTTGGCTTGTGTCGATAAGGGCTGGCTGATAGTTTCACGCCTTAGAATATTCATGGCTGTGAGATTGCGCATTTGCCAGGCATGGGGCAGCACCACCGCCAACATCATGCCAAGGCTTGCCAGAAAGCCCAAAAAGAGCGGTGTGGCGTTGGCCGCAGGTAACGTTTCTACAAACAAGTTGCCCGCTAATGTGGCTAAGCCGAGTTGCCCAATGTAACCAAGCGCGGCGCCGAATAGTGCGCTAAGTAGGGCGATTATCGTTGTTTGAAATGCCAATACTTGTAACACATTATTTTTTGAGGCACCAAAACAGCGCATCAGTGCAAATGTATCAAGACTTTGTTTGATGTAAGGCAGGCTTGAGAGCAGCATTGCCACCATGGCGAGAATAACACTGACCATTGACGATAAACCTAAAAACTGTTGCGCTTTGTCGAGGGCAGATTTAATTTCAGGCCGTGCATTTCGAATGTCCTGAATTTTTTCACCGCGATTCAACTGTGGTTTCATTTGTTCAAAATACTGTGAAATGCTTTGCGGTTGGCCTGCGAGTAATAATTGATATTTCACTCGGCTACCGTATTGAATGAGTTTGGTAGAGGGTAAATCTGCGGCGTGCATCATCAGGCGCGGTGCAAAGCCAAACATATCGCCACCACGAGAGGGTTCACGCACTAAAATGGCACTTACACGTAATTGGCGCTCGCCTACTTCCAACCTATCACCCACCTGAATATTCAGCAG
>JAKQTB010000095.1 GCA_029569495.1 Pseudomonadota bacterium
ACGACATTCTGTGCATCATCAATAAAAGCACACCGATGTAACTGCTTAATTAATGGTTCGTTGGCTGAACTCTGGCTAAAGTCAAAGCCAGTTAAATCTCGATAGACTGGAAACTTGGCAATCTTGACTTGGTAGTTAATCGAACGTATCTCTCGCTCTGCTATTTCAGCTTTTAACAGACTGCCCAATATAGGTTGTGCTGACTCATAGCTAGGTACGCCTTGTTGATGAAGCTCATCTGCTGCTTGTGCCATGCCATATAGCTTTAATCCTTTTAAAGTGGTCATCATCACATCATGCTGCATGACGCGCCTCCCTTAGGCCATCGTAGCGTTCAACATTTGCGATAGGTTCTTCATTCAATGATAAGCGTTGCGGTGTATCCGCCAGTGGTGGTAGCGCAGGACTAATCATTCGTCTTAATATATTGAGGATGTTCGGTTTAGAGGCCACGCCTAATGACAAGGACTCTTCAATCGCAGCGAGTACTAGCGTCTCGTCATAGTGCAACACCAGTGAAAGCACTTCGACCATTTCTCTGTCACCGCCAGCTCTAGTTAACAACTTAGTTTGTAGTTGTTTGAATGCTTCAGGCAAAGTTGTAAATGGTGCACCATTACGTAGTGCACCAGGTTTACGCTGCAAGACACTTAAGTAGTGCTGCCATTCATAACAAGTTACGCTACTGCGATGATGACGATTGATGATGCGTTTGTGTTCGGCAATGACTGCCATTTCCGCCACCATGACTAAGTGATCTGCATAGACACGTAAACTCACATGACGGTTAGCAAATGAGGCTGGCACACTGTAACGATTACGTTCAAAGTTGACTAAGCAAGTCGGTGTGACACGCTTGGTGTATTCCACAAAGCCATCAAAGGATTGAGGCACTGGCATCAAGGTCGGCTTCTCTAATTGCCAAACGGTCGCGATGGTTTGTTGGCGGTCTTCTGGATGGGATATTTGTTGCCATAAGGCCATACAGCGTTCAGTCAGCCAATTGTTCAGTGCTTCCAAGCTGGCGAATGGCGGTGCTTGATGCCACAGTCGGTGTCGTGCATCCTGCACATTCTTCTCCACTTGGCCTTTCTCCCAGCCAGAAGCTGGGTTGCAGAATTCAGCTTCAAACAGGTAATGACTGGCCATGGCTTTAAATCTTGCATTCACGGTGCGCTGCTTGCCACGACCGACCTTATCAACTGCGGTGCGCATGTTGTCGTAGATACCGCGCTTAGGAACGCCGCCTAAACAGAGAAAAGCGTGATGATGTGCATCGAATAACATCTCATGGGTTTGAAGTGGATAAGCCCGTAAGTAAAAGGCACGACTGTGCGCGAGTTTAAAGTGTGCGATTTGCAGTTTGACACGCTCATTAGCAATGACCGCCCAGTCTTCACTCCAGTCGAACTGGAAGGCTTCACCAGGGGCGAATGTCAGAGGAATGAAAGCGCCGCGACCGATGGTGCCAGCCAATAGCTGTTGTTGCAGTCGCCATTGCTTGGCGTAGGCAACTACGCGGTCGTAAGAACCAAGGTAACCCAGCTTGACTAAGTCATGATAGAGCTGCTTTACGCTACGCCGTTCTTTGCGCCCGCGATTGGATTCGGTTTTAAGCCATTGCTGCAGCTTGTCTAGATAGGGACTTAATTTACTGACACGTCCTTGCCCCATAAATTGAGGGGTAACAATGTCATTGCGCAGGTATTTCTTGATGGTGTTGCGAGATAAGCCAGTTCTTTTAGCTATCTCACGAATCGACATTTGATCACGCAAATGCCAGCGTCTGATTACACTTAATAGTTCCACGGTGATCACTCCCATTCTCCTGCTCATAGGTTGAGCAGAATAGTATCGGTACGTGGGTCAATTTCTAGTGCAATTTATATCGATAGGTGGGTCAATTCTGAGTGCAATTCAACACAAATCTAGATCAATCGTAAACAAATCTATATGCGAAGGTATTAAATCAAATCCAAAATTTGGGACATTTTTTAGTGTTACACTTTCAGCAGTCTTTTTTGTACTCTCTGCTTTTTTATGCTCACGTGCACCAAGTAAATCAGCAACAGTTCCATTTTC
>JAKQTB010000097.1 GCA_029569495.1 Pseudomonadota bacterium
TACAAAACACCAACTGGACGCTTGAGAATTGACGGATTTTTATTAAAAATTCCGGTGATTGGCAAATTGCTTTCGCATGGAGCAATGGCAGAGTTTAATTGGTCGTTGTCTATGATGCTGCATAGTGGACTGACGGCATATGAGTCTCTCAAAATATGCGGTAAGGTCATTGCAAATCGATTAATTTCTACAAAACTAACCCAAGCTTCTGAACAAATCTTAACTGGTAAAGATTTAGCGTCCAGCCTGAAGCACCCTTCAGCTATTCCTGATTTGGTTACACAAATGATGGCCGTGGGTGAAAAAACAGGTACGCTAGATTTGGTATTAAGAGAAGTTGGTGCTTTTTATGAGCATTTATTAGAGGTGGGCGTGAAGCGTATGAGTGCCTTGATTGAACCTGCCATGATTCTGGTAATCGGCGGCATTGTAGGTTTTGTGTATTACGCATTTTTTCAGGCAATGTTTTCATTGGTCGCGAAGGTGAACTAAGATGGTTAAGCAAATTCAATTATTTTGTGCAATTAGCATGCTTTCTCTAGCTGTTTTTAGCACAGCCAAAGCGGCAGATGCTTTTTCAGGCTACTACGGTGCAGGGCAACAACCTAAAGTTAAAGATGACAAACCAACACGTGACCCGTTTACAAATAGCGACAAAATGTATAACGAAGTGGGTATTCAAACTGTCAATAGGGCCAATCAGGCGAATCAACTCAACTATAACTACAATTATCAGCCATCAGGGATTGGTGCTGGTACGGGCGCAATGCCGATGACTGCGGCAATTCCTAAACTTCGATTAAAAGGCTTGGTGAGTAAGCCAAATCAAAAACCCGGTGCTTTATTAGAGGTGGAGGGTGCTGGTGTTTATTACGTCACCGCTGGTGAGGAAATTGGCTATGGGCAGGGTGGGGTATTAAAAATTATCAGTGTTAGCGAGCAGGGCGTAAAAGTGCAAGCACCTATGATGAACCAACCAATCGTTGTGCGATAAGGATGATCAATATGCATAAAATTCAACTAATCAACATCACAACATCAATTCAAAAATTAAATATCATGCAAAAATCTACCAAACTTTGGCAGCGTAAAACATTGCAGTTTGTGGTGTTGTCTGCTTTATATTTAGGCTTTTCAACCAGTCAGGTGGCTGCTGAAGACCCCAATTTGATCAATGTAAATACAGTTAAAAACGCCCGTGGCGATGAAATTATATTGCTGGATGATGAGGAACTCGTGAATGAGCCATTGGTTACAAAGCCAGTACAAAAAAAATCTTTGGCAACAAGTAAAAATAAATTAGCCAATTACAAACGAACTGCTAATACAAAAAAACCGGCGACAGGTGAAAACGCTGTTATTAGTAAATTGGAGTTCAAAAATGCCAATATGATTGAGGTGGCAAGGGCTCTAGCAGACATGTCGGGGCTCAATGTAGTCGCCACTGAAGCGGCTTCTAAAAAAAGTGTGACGGTTTTTTTGCAGAATATTTCAGTAAAAGATGCGCTAGATACCATTAGTAAAAATGCTGGCCTATGGTACCGCCAAGATAAATC
>JAKQTB010000103.1 GCA_029569495.1 Pseudomonadota bacterium
GTTTTGATTTGAAATAATCGCGCGTATTCTTAACGCACGGTTCGCCTGAAAAACCCGCCCATTTAATTGTTAAATGTGGCGGGTTTTTTATCATGCTTTCTGATCCGAAAAAACAGCGCCATGTGGCTTTAAAATACATTCAAAAAAAGCCTAATTTTGTACGAGAAAAAAATAATGCTCTGTGAGCCTTTATTTATAAGGCTCGCAGAGCATCAAAAAAGGTTGCGTGTAATTTTAGGCGATTAAGCCGCTTAAAATTTGTGTGCGACGTGTCTTTAATTCAACCAATTCATCGCTTATTTTTTCAGTAAAGCTTCTTGTGTTGCATGCGCGTCATGAAACTCGTGGCACGACATGCACGTACTGGCAATGCGCTTATATTTTGGTTTATTACCAGAGTGGCATTTTAAACACACCGCTTTATCCGGCATGGCAACGTCTTCGCTCGTTTCGGAGGTTTCTACGTCATGGCAGGCTTGGCATTGTTGTGTGCGGTGTTTTGCATGATTAAAGTGCGCTTTGCTAAACCAATCATGGTTGATTGTTAGCGGCTTAATTTGCCAAGGCAGCGCATCTTCTTTTTGCGTTTCTAACACTTCATGGCAATACGCGCAGCCTTCTGTTTTGAGCGTCTCCAAATAAGTAGCCGCCTGTTTAGGGGCTTCTGTTTGCATGGCACTCACGACCTGTTGCACACTGCCATGCGGTGCATAAATGGCTTTTTCGGCACTACCCAATTTGAGTTCTTTGCGATGGCATGTTTTGCAGTCGCGCTCAAAAGTTGGTGGGCTAAATCGCATTTCTTTGCCTTTAGGGTGATGGCAATTTGTGCAGGTTAAATCGCGCACATCGGCCATGCCATTGGGGCCCTGCACTTTTCCCACATGTTGCGAATGCGGAAAAATTAAGCCAGATTGCTCAATTAAGCGCTCTTTTTCTGTTTGTGAAATGCGTTCAACCTGTTGATTTTCCGTAATAAATGTTAGCTTAAACGGCGGATGATCTTTGTCAAAATCATGCACATTGCTTAAATCTGTTTTGGCATTCACCGCTTTGATATTGCCATGGCACTCCACACATTTAGCGTTATCTTGGCGCGTGAGCGATACCGGCGCTTTATGTTCACGATGACACTCTGCACAACGAATGCCCTCTGAAAAACGATGTTTTTGATTAAACACTTGTTTTTGCAAGGCAGCGTTTGCAATGTGCGGCGCGGTATCTTGATGGCAAGTTAAACACGCGGCATCGGTCACCTGCTGCGTGAGTTTTTCATGGCAATTAAAGCATTGCGAGCCAAAATGCAGGTGGGCGTTTGAAATATGGCCAGGACTCCATACCCGATCAAATCCCATCGGCAGCTCTTCCATAATGGTATGTAAGCGGGAAGATAAATTTTGCGCCAATGGCAACGCCAAGAAAATTAAGGTGATGAATGCAAATAAGCCTAAAGCGATTTTACGCTTGACCGACGATGAGCCTTGCAGCGGTTCGTGGGTACGGGCTTTTAGGTCCTGAAAATCATCGGGTAAGCGGTGTGACAACTCTAATGAAACCGAAATATTCACATCTGGCGGTGCAGGCTCAACCTTTAACAGATACGGGCCTATCATGGCCTGCTGGCCATCGGTCAAGGCCACTTCGCTCACCATTAAACCATCCACTTGAAGCTCACCATTGATGGCCACAAGGTGGGTTTGCCCATCATCCAAGCGCTTAATCACGGCGTGGTGCATGGCAATGCGCGGGTCTAATAAGTGAATATTACATTCTGCGCCACGGCCGATGGTTAATTCTTCCGCATTTAAAGTGCGGTAGCTGCGCACTGGCAGGCCGCGCTTATTGAGAGAAATTCTAATTAACAGGCAGTTCACGATGGGTTACCAATACAAAAATACAGCAATAATATGCACCAGCATGGCGGTGATAAGTGCAATCGCAAACGGCACATGAAAATACAACCAAATGCCTAACCGTGACCTGTACATCAGTTCTTGGCGCACACGCTTAACCAAGGTTTGGCGGCGTACCATGATGGAATATAGTTCACGATAGAGCTTTCTTTGTTCTGGCGACAAATCATTACCCATCACCGTGAGTTTTTTTACTGCTTTTTCAGTTGGGCAATCTTCTTGATAGCCTCTTAATTGTTCCAGCAATCGGGTGCCGATATAAGTTTCACGGCAGGCACGATCCACCGTGAAGTTAATATCATCGGGCATCACCAGCGCGATTTGTCTCGCTAGTTTATCGGTTTCAGCAATGCGCAAAAGCAAACCATCAAGGCTGTCTTCGCCCATGTTTTCGGTCATTAGCCGCGGATAAATCATGTAGGCATAATTGCCAAAAAAGCCGCTGACGACCACAATCAGCAGCATGCCATAGGCAAAGGTATGAATATTCAAACCAAAACGAAAGCCCGTATGAAGGGTGACCAATACGGTGAGCGCGGTGCCCAAATAAATATGCGCAGAAAGCCAACCTTGCGTATTGCCGCTGCTACGGTAGCGGCGTTTACGCACCCCGTACCATGCCATCCAAAACACCATCAACGCCGAAATTGTGCCTAAGCCATAACCTAACCAACTGCCACCATAATGTCCGACCGCTGGTTCAAACAATAAATACGCGGCAAAGGCGACTAAAATGACCATCACCGCCCATTTAAAATAGCGATAATTTTTATAATTAAACATGTTGTTATGCTGCATTGGTGCTGGTTCTTTTTTTATAGGCTAATCTTTGTGGGCGATATTGTCTTGCAAGACAATCTCACTTGCGGTGCCGCCGGCATAACTTAACAGCGCTTCTGGGTTCACCCGTAACGCGGCGCCCACCGGGCAGGCGCGTACGCACACAGGCCCCTCTGGTATATCTTTACACATGTCGCATTTTACTGCCACTTTAGCGCCGTCTGCTTTGGGCAAAACTTTTGGCTGGATACCCAATAGCATTTGCCACAAGCTCCGCTGAGGCTGGTCTTGAATCACTGCCATTTGAATCACATCGTAAGGGCAATTTTGCTGGCAGTTGCCACAGCCGATGCAACTGTCATCAATATACACTTCGCCATGTGGTGCGCGGTGTATGGCATCGGGCGGGCAATCTTTCATGCAGTGCGGATGTTCACAATGCCTGCATGAAGTAGGCACACGTATATTTGCATAAATCGGCCCGGTATCACGATCTAGCCGCGTGGTGCCGCCATGCGTTTCTGCACACGCATCTTCACAATGGTTGCAGCGCACACAAAGCGATTCGTCTATCAACAAAACATCCGTCGCCTCACCCACGCCTTGCTGAATTAAAAATGAAATCAAACTTGATGGCGTTGCACTGTCTGCCGTCACACCACCCGCCTGAAGCGTTGACTCAACTTGCTGACGTTTTTCCTGGTCTTGCAAATGCTTGAGGTAGCGCGCATCAAGCTCACTGCGAATTTCTGGGCTGCGCGCAATAATATCGCGCATGCGGGCGGCATCAATCATTACGGCATCGGTTGCAACGGCTGCACGCACCGTGGCATAACGCGGATCACCTGATACCAGCGACATTTCGCCCACATAATGTCCCGCCGCCACGTAAAACAACACCACTTCTCTGCCGCCCAACATATGCGAAACCGTAACTGAACCACTTTGTATTAGGTACAATCCATCGGCTTCATCGCCCTCATGAAAAAGCTCTTCACCTGCGGCATAACTTTTCAGTACCGCATGTTGCGCTAAGTCGTTTAAATCTTCTTCACTGAGCGACAACCCTATGCATATTTGCACGGCTGATTTAATGGCCACTTCATTCAATACACGCCGCATGGACGGCACGGAGTTAATCAATTTTTGCATGGTGCGTCTGGGTGTTTCTATCAGCACACAGGGCGTGCGCGCAACTACCGTACCAGGTCTGCGACGGCCTGAAACTAACGCCATTTCACCAAAAAACTGGCCCGCTTTCAGGGTTGCGTCTGATGTTTCATCGGCATCAATTAAAACGTCTAATTCGCCTTCCACAATAAAGAAAAATGTGGTGCTGTAGTCATTGCGCGCAAAAATAATATCACCTGCCGCAGGCAGTAAAATATTACTTTCAAGCACTAATTCGCGTAATTGCAGCGTATTAAGCATCGCCAATAAAGGCACACTTTTTTTAATTTTCTGCAGTACGTCATCCACACCGCGGTCTGAACAAAAGCTGGCGAATTTCTCGCGTAGCAGCGCGGTATCGGCAGGTTCAACCGGGTTACCTAAAATGTATTCAACGACCTCATACCCTTGATTGATGCCCTGCTTAATCAGCGGATACCCTGCAAGCGCGCCAATAATATAAAGCCCTGGCACGCTAGATTCATATTCTGAAGTGAGCGAAGGCAGTGCAGCCGGGTCTGGTGTTGGAAAAGCCACGCCAAACGCTTCAAGTTGCGGGCGTGCCGGCAATGCGCCTAAACGGGCAATCACACGATGGCAAGGAATACGCTCAACGCCATTGGGCGTATTGGCAAATAAGGTGATTGGAAACTCACCTTTGGTGTTCGCCTCGATGAGTTTTGGTCTGGTTTCTAACAGCCAATCGAGCGCACCGCGCTTGCGCGCGTCCATCAATTGGTGGATGTTGCTTTCTTTACAATTACTAAAATCTTCAGCACGATTTAAAATAATGATCTGGTTGCGCCCGGTCAGCGCCAACGCATTTTCCACCGCACTATCGCCGCCGCCGATAACAACAATGGTTTCATCTTGGTAAGCTTGCGGGTCATCAAGTTGATATTGAATTTGCGGTAAATCACCGCCTGGAATTTCCAGCTTGCGCAAATTGCCTTGCACGCCTATGGCCAGCACCACGTGATCAGCAGTCAGTTTTGTACCTTCTGCCAGCGTCACTTCAAGCACATGATCGCGGCGCTTGATATCTACCACCTTGGCCCCGTAGCGCACATTGAGATGGTGCGCTTCTATGGCGTTTTCCCATGTTTCTAACACTTTTTCGCGCAACGAAGCCGTAAACGGCAATGGGCTGCGTAATGGCAAACCGCGCGGCTCGGCCATCACAAACTTACCGCGAAGATAACTACGCACCGTACTGGCTGGGGCAAGTTCAGACTCTAACAACACATAAGACATTTCATGCTCGGCAGCACGCACCGCTGCCGACAAGCCACTGGGGCCCGCGCCAATAATCATCAGATTAAAGTGTTCTGGCGCACTACTTTTTGCTTTATTTTCAGTTTTTTTCACTAAAAAATTACCATCTCAACATGTTGTTTTATGTGCTTGTTTTGCATATAACCTTTTTGGATGCTCTGCGAGCCTTGTAAATAAAGGCTCGCAGAGCATCATTTTTTTCTCGGGCTAAAAAACGCTTTTTTTAACACCTTTTTATATGCGCTTTTAAGGTTTTTAAATCCTAAGCTACTGCCGCCATTTTCTCACACTTAACGCCTATCTTCACAATGCAATTTTACTGACGGCTGCATCATCACCATAGTAAATTATCACGCAATTATGGCTGTTTTATGTTGATTTCTGTCATGGTTTCGGCAATTGCAGCCGCGCTAATCGCTACCACCGCTGGGTGATGAATACGACGGATGGCTGATATGGCATAGTATCGCTCAGTGATGGCATCGATTTGGCCTAATTTGATGACATTAAATTGGCGTTGCACCTCATCATCAATTAAAGCCGGTGCAGTAAAAATACCAATGCCCGCTTGGCCAAAGGCTTTCATTAATGCACTGTCATCAAATTCGCCAACAATTTTGGGCCTTATCCGTTGCGTATCAAGCCAGTGCATGAGTTTTTGACGCATACTGGTATCGGTGCCAGGGACGAGCAACGGCGCCTGATGCAAGCTTTGCGGAAAATGTTGGCCATATTGCGCGGCCAATGCGGGCGTGGCAAAAAAACTCACGCCACATTCCACCAATTGGTGACTAACCCCTTTGATGTTGATGTCTGACGGCATCGGCCGGTCTGATAACACCAAGTCTAAGCGGTGAATTGCCAAGTCTCCGAGTAGCCGCTCTAATCGATCTTCTTTACAAACAATTTTGATGGCGGTTTCAAGCGCCATGGCGGGGGCAAGCAATTTATAGACAATTGATTTTGGCATCACATCGGCGATGCCTACTTTAAACGGCATCAGGTGTTTTATTTCGCCGCTGGTTAATACCTGCTCCATTTCAGCGCCCACTTCAAAAATCTCATCCGCATATGAAAGCGCTAGCCGCCCAGCTTCTGTTAGCTCTAAACCGCGCCCGACGCGGCGAAATAATACGGTGTTAAGCGAAGCTTCCAACAGACCAATTTGGCCGCTAAGGGTTTGTGGCGTTAAATCGAGCTGCTCACTCGCGCGCGCAATACTGCCCGCACGGGCCACTTGCCAAAAATAATGCAGTTGCTTGTAATTGACCATCGTCACCCAATCATCAGTTTTTTACGAACATTTTATCAGTATAAGCTTTATTTTTACGAAGTGTTAACTACGCTATGATGCATGCACTTTGAATGTAGTCTGTTTTATTTAACTTGAAGGAGCATGATATGCAACTCGATATTCAAACGAATGGTTTTACGCTCACTGAGGGCATTCGCAGTTACACCACACAACGCCTGCAATTTGCGCTAGACCGCAATGATCAACAAATTACCCACGTGAGCGTGCACCTTGCCGATATTAACGGCCCGCGCGGTGGTGTTGATAAACGTTGTAAAATCAATCTTACGCTGGTTGGGCAAAATAATATTGTCATTGAAGACACCGAAGCCGATTTATATGTGGCCATTGATCGTGCCAGCGAGCGTTGTGAGCGTACACTGACACGCAGGCTAGAACGTTCGCGCGAATTTGTAACCTCTTCAATGGCCTAAGTAGAGGCTCATTTTATAAATTTTTGGAGTTCGTCATGAAACGTATTTTTTATTTTTTAGCCACCAATATTGCCATTATGCTGGTGTTATCTATCACCATGCGCTTATTGGGGGTTGAGCCTTATCTCAACGAAAACGGCTTAGATTTACGCAATTTATTAGTATTTTCAGCCATTATGGGTTTTGGCGGTGCATTTATTTCACTCGCCATGTCTAAATGGTCGGCCAAGCGCATGTCTGGTGCGGTCGTCATTGAAGAACCGCGTACGCCTACCGAAACATGGTTGATTAAAACCGTGCGCGCACAAGCCGATATGGTGGGCATTAAAATGCCTGAAGTGGCAATTTTTGACTCGCCTGAAGTCAACGCGTTTGCAACGGGCATGACAAAAAACAGCTCGCTGGTGGCGGTTTCTTCTGGCTTACTCAATAGCATGACAAAAGACGAAGCTGAAGCAGTCCTTGCGCATGAAGTCTCGCACATTGCCAATGGTGACATGGTCACTCTCACGCTCATTCAAGGGGTGGTCAATACCTTTGTGATGTTTTTATCACGCGTGATAGGTTATGTGGTTGATAAAGTGGTCTTTAAAACCGAGCGCGGCACAGGCCCCGCCTTTTTTGTCACGATGATGATTGCACAATTTGTATTGGGCATCTTGGCTTCTATTATCGTGATGTGGTTCTCACGCCAACGCGAATTTAGGGCTGATGCCGGCGCTGCTAAACTCTCAAGCAGCAAAAAAATGATTGCTGCCCTTGAGCGCCTAAAAAATGAGCAAACACCTTCCGCCTTGCCTGAACAAATGGCGGCTTCTGGCATCTCAGGTGGCGTGGGAAGTGGCCTTAAAAAGCTATTTACCACGCACCCAAGTTTAGATGACCGTATTGCGGCATTGAAAAATCAGCTGTAATTCACGCAATGATTACGCATGGATGGCTGATGCCTGACAAAGAGATAAGATGAAAAGCACCGTAAAACTGAGTCAGCGCATTGTGCCTTGGCTAGCGCTGGGCGGCTTAGTGGTGCTGGCTTTTATGGTGGTTGCGCCCTTTTTTGCGCCAATCGCCTGGGCTGGCATCATCGCTTATGTGGCTTGGCCGGTAGCCATGCGTATTCGTGCTTGGTGCGGCCAGCGCGATACGCTTGCTGCCAGCATCACAACGGCTTTGGCAGCACTCACGCTTTTGTTGCCTTTGGTTTGGTTGGTTTGGGTGGCGCAGTTAGAACTAAGCAATGCTTTTCCCGCATTACAAAACTTACTCACGCACCCGCCCCCTGTGCCTGAACCTTTATTAAATATTCCTTGGTTAGGTGAGTGGCTTGTTCAGCAGCAAGCCAGCCTGAGTAGCAACCCGCAGGGTTTATCGCAAGTGATTAAAACATGGCTCACGACCAATGCCAATAATGTCACAACAATTGTGGGCGGTGTTGGCAGAAATTTTGCAAAACTCGTGTTTGTGATTGTGATTTTATTTTTCTTCTTTCGTGATGGTGCGCGTATTTTACGTGAACTTCGCCACGTATTAGAGCGCTTTATCGGTCAGAAAATCCATGGTTATCTGCATGCTGTAGGCAGCACCACACGGGCTGTGGTGTATGGCCTCTTTCTAACTGCCTTTGTGCAGGGCGTTGTGGCGGGCTTGGGTTATTGGGTGGCGGGGTTGTCCTCTCCTGTGATGTTTGGCTTACTCACTATGTTGCTCGCGCTCATTCCCTTT
>JAKQTB010000236.1 GCA_029569495.1 Pseudomonadota bacterium
AATATATCATTTAAAATATGTGTTGAATTAACGGTTGGTGTTATATATGATACCAAATTATGAATATCATACTTGATACGAATGTATTAGTGACTGCGATGAAGTCAAACAAAGGCGCATCTTACAAACTGCTGACGCATATTGATAGTCCAAGTTTTCAATTACATATTTCAACACCATTGGTATTTGAATATGAATCTATTTTAAAACGTGAGATTGAAAGAAACCGCCATGCAGATATGGATGCCATGGTAGATTATTTATGCTTAATTGCAACCGCGCATCAAATCTTTTATTTATGGCGGCCAGTTTTGCATGATATTAAAGATGACCATGTGCTAGAACTTGCAGTTAAAGCGCAGGCAACCATTGTCACGTGGAATGTCAAAGATTTTAAAATTGCAAAATCAAAGTTTGGGTTAGATGTGATGACACCCAAAGCGTTATTAAAACAGAAAGGATTATTAACATGAGCGTACTAAGCGTAAGACTCCCCAATTCATTACACACCATGGTAAAAACGGTGGCCTCTGAAGAAGATATTTCTATTAACCAATTTATTGCATCCGCAGTAGCTGAAAAATTATCGGCACTCACCACTGAAAAATATATTGAAGCGCGTGCTAAAAATGCAAGTAAAAATAAATTTGAAATTGCGTTATCAAAAGTGCCTAGCAAAGAACCCATTGAAATGGACCGAATTTAATTATGATGCAATTACAAGCCGCTGTGTTAGCTTTTAGTATTGGCACTTGCGGCAAAGAAGGCCAAAACGGCCTGTGGAAAAAAACTCAACGCAGATTTTTACTTTGCCCATCCCTATGCAGCGTGGGAGCGCGGTACGAATGAGAACACCAATGGGCTTATTCGTCAGTATTTTCTCTAAGTCGCGCGATTTTACAACCATCACTCAGGATGCAATCAATTTAGTAATGCAACGCTTGAACAATAGACCCAGAAAGAGGCTTGGCTTTTTAACTCCGCATGCGGTATTCTTTAACAAGTATGTTGCACTTCATACTTGAATCCACAAGTATTAAAATCAGCTAAATTTACAAAACATCATTTCAATGTCTTTGCAAGTAAGTATCCATGGGGATTGCGCAGACATAAAAAACTCTCTGTAGATTTTTTTGTTCGCAAAATAAAATTTTAACCCGTAAAATTGATACGCAAATTTAGCATTTCTCCAGCAAAATTCTCACAATAAATTTACGCTCAAAAACCGCGTTTTACAAACCCCAGCCGTTATAATCTAGCCTTTAAAAATTCATCAATAAGTATTTATGTCGCAGACTTCACTGCCAAATTCAAACACTATTCCAAAGCTGGGGCAAGTGGGCCGCATCACGCTTGCCACAAGTGGTGAAGATGCGCTTGCGCTGGCAAATTTGGCATTGCAACTCAAAGCCAACAAGCCCAGCCAGCCGTTGGTAATTATTTCCGCCAATGCTTTTGATGCGCAGCGTTTGCTTGAAGAGATTCCCTATTTTGCGCCCCATTTAAGTGTGTATTTGTTGCCCGATTGGGAAACGCTGCCTTACGACCAATTTTCGCCGCATCCTGATTTAATTTCTGAGCGGCTCACCACGCTGTATCACATTGCGCAAAATGCCTGTGACGTGATTATTGTGCCGCTTTCAACTGCGCTCATCCACTTAAGCCCTAAGGCTTTTTTGAGTGCCAATACGTTTATGCTCAAAAAGGGGCAAAAGCTGGATATTGAAGCCTTGCGTTTGCAATGCGCCGAGGCGGGTTATCACCATGTAACACAAGTGATTTCGCACGGTGAGTTTAGCGTACGCGGTGGCTTAGTCGATTTATTTCCCATGGGTTCTGCCCTGCCTTATCGCATTGATTTGTTTGATGACGAAATTGAAACCATCCGCACGTTTGATGTCGATACGCAACGCAGCCTATACCCCGTGCCTGAAATTAGACTACTGCCTGCGCGCGAATTTCCGCTAGATGAGTCAGGCATTGCGCTCTTTCGTAGCCAGTTTCGCGAAGCGTTTGAGGGCGACCCGCAACGCGCAAAAATTTACAAAGATGTCAGCAAAGGCGTGGCTTCAGGCGGAATTGAGTGGTATTTGCCGTTATTTTTTGAGCAAACCGCCACCCTGCTCGATTACCTACCCGCTAACAGCCTACTTTGCCTGCACGGTGATTTAGACCACAGCGCCCAACAGTTTTGGCGCGAGGCGCAATCGCGCTACCGCACGCTGGCACACGATGCTGAACGCCCCATTTTGCCGCCAGAAACCTTGCTAATTAAAACGGAAGACTTTTTTGCTGCAACGCATGCGTTTGCCAGAATAACCCTCAGCATTAGCAAAACGTCTAACAATCTTCCGGCGCTCGATATTGAACGGCGCGCAGAACATCCGCTGCATAAATTGGCAGACTTTATTCGCCAATTTAGTGGCCGAATTTTAATTGTGGCTGAAAGTTTAGGCCGCCGTGAAACCATGCATCAGTTATTTACCGAGCATGGATTGGCTGTTGGTATTTGTGAAACATGGGCAGATTTTCAGGCAAGTAAAGCGCATGTGATGTTAGGCGTCAGCACATTACATGCGGGCGTGGCACTTACTGACCAAGCACAGCCAATTGCTATTATCACAGAAGCCGAACTCTATGCCGCCACTGTGCGCCAGCAGCGCCGCCGCGAAAAAGAAAAAGCCCGCAGCACTGAGGGCATGCTCAAAGATTTATCTGAGTTGCGCATTAACGACCCCGTGGTGCATGAGCAGCATGGGGTTGGCCGCTACAAAGGTTTAGTCAGTATTGATTTTGGTGAGGGCGAAACCGAGCTCTTGCTATTGGAATACTTTGGTGAAGACAAGCTGTATGTGCCGGTATCACAGCTATTTTTAATTTCGCGCTATTCAGGCGGCCCGCCAGAAAGCGCACCATTGCACCGACTAGGCAGCGGTAGTTGGGAAAAAGCCAAGAAAAAAGCGCTCAAGCAAATTCGCGATACCGCAGCCGAATTACTTAACTTGTATGCACAACGGGCATCGCGGCGCGGCCACGCTTTTACCCTCAGTTTGCATGATTACGAAGCTTTTTGTGAAGGCTTTCCGTTTGAAGAAACGCCAGACCAGTTAGAAGCCATTGAAAACGTCATTAAAGACATGCAATCTGGCCGCCCGATGGACCGATTGGTGTGCGGCGATGTGGGTTTTGGCAAAACCGAAGTTGCCCTGCGCGCAGCTTTTGTGGCGGTGATGGGTGGGCGTCAAGTGGCCGTGTTAGTGCCCACCACGCTATTGGCTGAGCAGCATTACAATAATTTTAAAGACCGCTTTGCCGAGTGGCCGATTAAAATTGCCGAAATATCGCGCTTTAGAACCGCAAAAGAACAAAAAGAGGCGTTAGCAGGCTTAGAAGCAGGCAATATTGACATCATTATTGGCACACATCGATTGATTCAAAAAGATGTGAAGTTTAAGAATTTAGGCTTAGTGGTGCTGGATGAAGAACACCGCTTTGGTGTGCGCCAAAAAGAGCAGCTCAAAGCGCTGCGTGCCGAAGTAGACGTGCTGACGCTCACGGCCACACCGATACCACGCACCCTCAGCATGGCGATGGAAGGCCTGCGCGAGTTTTCAATTATCACCACGCCACCGCAAAAGCGCTTGAGTATTAAAACTTTTCATACCGATTATTCTGAAGGCATTATTCGCGAGGCGGCTACGCGGGAGTTTAAGCGCGGCGGGCAAGTGTATTTTCTGCATAATGAGGTGGATACCATACATTCGATGCGCGAGAAATTGGAGCGTATATTGCCCGATGCGCGCATTGCTGTGGCACACGGACAATTACGCGAGCGCGAGCTTGAACACGTGATGCGCGATTTTTATCATCAGCGCTACAACCTGCTACTTTGTACAACCATTATTGAAACCGGTATTGACGTACCAACCGCCAACACCATTATTATGAATAAGGCCGATATGTTTGGCTTGGCGCAAATGCACCAGTTGCGAGGTCGCGTGGGCCGCTCACACCACCAGGCCTATGCGTATTTGCTGACTGACCCTGACCGAAAAATTACCGTGCAAGCGCAAAAACGCTTGGATGCAATTCAACTCATGGAAGACTTGGGCGCAGGCTTTCACCTTGCCATGCACGATTTAGAAATTCGCGGTGCTGGCGAGCTATTGGGCGACTCACAAAGCGGTGAAATGCAAGAAATTGGCTTTCATTTGTATTCAGATATGCTCAACCACGCCGTGAAGCAACTTAAAGCAGGTAAAGAGCCAGATTTAAACGCACCCCTTGGCGTGACCACTGAAATCAACCTGCACACGCCAGCGCTCTTGCCCACCAAATATTGCCCCGATGTGCATGAACGCTTAGTAGTGTATAAACGCTTGGCCAATTGCGTGGACGATGACGAACTGGATAACCTGCAAGAAGAACTCATTGACCGCTTTGGCTTGCTGCCAGAGCAAGGTGAGGCGCTCATGGCGTGCCACCGATTGCGTATCGCGTCAAAAGCGATTGGCGTGATTAAAATTGATGCGAGTGATGCGGCCATTCAGCTGCAATTTAACCCAAAAGCGGATATCGACCCAATGAAACTCATCAACTTATTGCAACGCGATAAACGTTGCCGCATGAATGGGCCTGATAAATTAAGAATCACCGTGAGCTTTCCGACCATTCACCAACGGGCAGATTTTATAAAAAGTATTTTAAGAGAATTTATTTAGCCAAAAAAACAACAATCACTAGCGGTAAATCAAAAATAAAGCCGCCACAATCGCCACAGTCGCCCAGCCAATTCTATCCACATATTGGTGTAACTTGGCTTCCATACTTGGCCCGCCCCATTTCATTAACCCTGCCACCATAAAAAAGCGCATGCCGCGACCAATGGCCGAGGCTAGCACAAACGGGATTAACGCCATTGATAGCGTACCTGCGGCAATGGTGAATACTTTGTAGGGAATCGGTGAAAAACCTGCAATGAAAATCGCCCAAAAGCCATAGTCTTTGAACCATGTGACGGCGGTAAGATAGGCCCCCCAATAATGGCTTGCTTTCAAGTGCGGCTCAATCACATCAAACATGGTGATGCCAATAAAATAACCAAATATGCCGCCTAATACTGAAGTCACTGTGGTAATGAGCGCAAATCGCCAGGCTTTATTTGGGTTGGCCAAACTCATGGGCGCGAGCATTACATCAGGCGGAATGGGAAAAAATGACGATTCTGCAAAACTGAGCGCACCTAAATACCAAGGCGCATTGGGTAATCTTGCCCAAATCATTGCGCGCTGAAACAGGCCAGAAAAAATTTTCATTGGGCTACGTCTTTAAAAAATGAGATGCGATATTCTATCAGTAAGGTTGCCCGATGCGTATGATTTCACTGACTAGAATATTGTGTTGTTTTAGCAGTTAATATGCATACAATAAAAGCCAAGAAAAAATGCTTTTAAACCTAGCATTTTGCTACGAGAAAAATTTTCTCCTCTGCGAGCCTTTATTTATAAGGCTTACAGAGCATCGAAAAAGGTTGGTGTTAACATGGGTGTAAAAAGCAGTGTTTTAAAGGCTTAAATTTGGTGCCATTACTCCAGCACAACACGGCCATTGAGTGGCTGTACTGGCCGATTGTTATGATGGTGTAATACTTCTTCAAAAGCTGCGATTTGCGCTTTTGAAACCGTCATGGGTGTTTTTAATACCAACCAACGCACGCCTTCCGTGCAAGGCGGTGTTGTGAGTGAGCCGCTAAATCGGTAGTAATCACGGTTTTCTGGCATTAATTCTTGTGCAGTCACTTTGGTGTTAAGCGGTACAGGCGCGCCCTTTTCTTTAGGCATTTGCGACCACAGTTTTTCAAGGCCTGCGTTGGCTTTGCCTTCTTTATACACCACCGCGATTACCGCGAAATTGCCCTTTTTATCCGCGTGCACAAAATGCGCCTCTAGCGGAAAAGGTTTGCCCTTGATGGTGTTTTCACTTGGAGTATGAAAATGCACTTGCTTCATTTGAAAAGGCGTGTCATCCAGCAGCAGCATATTACCTTCTTTAAAATTAGCTTGTATGGTGTGACCATTATTGACAATTTCTTTTGCCGGCACTTTTTGTATGCCCTTGAGCGTTTTTAGCGGTGCATCAATGGTGGCATCAATATCCACGGGCGATTGATTTTGCCCAGTTTCGCAAGCAGCAAATTCTGGCTGCAGTTTACCCCAGTTTTCCGGGCCTTCTTTGCCTTCGTAGGTCCAATGTGCGGCATGTGTATTACCTTTGGTAGGTTTAGTCGCTGCCGCCTTTTCTGGGGCAGCCTTCACTTCTTCAGGTTTTGCCTCAACTTTCTTACTTTCTGCTGGTTTAGCTTCCGCCGCTGCGGGTTCTGATTTTTTCTCAGCTTCTGCAGGGGAATTTTCTTGTGTTTTAGCCGTTTGCGCTTTAGTTTCTGAGGGCTTGCTTTCTAACGGCTTGCTTGCCAACTTGGTTTCTTGTTGCTTTTTTGGCTGCGCTCTGGTGCAAACATAGCGCATCGCACGGTCTAAATCTGTTTCTGGTACGGGTTCAATAAACTCGGCCGCTTTAACATCAATGCCCGCAGAAAACACTGTTTCAGCATTCATATATTGAAACACTTGCGTGGTGGCGGACTTTTGCGCGGGGCAATCAAAATACCAGAGTAATTTTGACAAGTTATAAGTTTTGTCAGCCGATTCACTATTGATTTGGGCTTTTTTGTATTCAACCTTCACCCAGGCGCGCGTGAGTTGGTCTTTTTCTAAAATAGACTGTTTATCAATCAGTAGCTTTGAGGTGCCGTTTTCACTGAGCTTCACCCAGTTTGCGGCATGGCTTTGGCCTGCAAAGGCAATGCTCATCAATACAAAACCAATCCCTTTTAATGCAGCTGACTTCATCACATTTTGGCCCTAACTTAGGTATTTATTTAATTTCAATGGCGTAAAAAATAAGCGTTTGAAATACACAACACTGGGCAACATCGCACTTTGCCCATGCCAATTATGGCAAATTTGCGTGCCTGATGATTTGAAGAGCAATGCGAGATTTAGCCCTCAATTGTTGATTTAAAACATTAAAGCTGAATTAAACGGCCGATACTGACAAAGAAAATAGCTTTTTGGATTGGCAATGTTTCATGCCTGAATAACTGTTCGTAGTGCTCTAATTGCTCGGCATATTGCAAGGCAATGGTCTTGAGGGCTGCATCAGTGATGTCCATCGGCAACTCAACCGTTTTATAATCAACAATCCAACGCACTTGCGTGCCATCAGCGAGCTTTTCCACAAACGTGCGGTCCACCACAAAGTTTTTTACCACGTTATTTTCAACCAGTGTGAGTGCCAATTCCTGTGCGCCAAGCGCATTGGCTTGCAATACCCACTGCCCTGCTTGGCTGTTAAGTGTGGTGCTTAACAG
>JAKQTB010000106.1 GCA_029569495.1 Pseudomonadota bacterium
TTGTTGACGGTCTTTCCCTCATTATCAACAGTGAATACTTCAATCCGTTGCACAGACTGTTTCATTAAGTCCGCGGGCAAATCAAATTCAAATTTCACATGTGGATTTTCTGATGTACCTACGCCAAACATTATTCTTATCACAGTTTCCCCATCAAATTTAACATCCGCATTTTTAATATAAAACGCTGGTTTCGTTTGCTTGGTTTTAGCATCTGTTTGCAAACCAGTGTACATAGGATGCTTAATCTGTAAGGTACCTGATGCTGTTTCATGTAATTTATAAGGTGGGTTGAGCTGAAATTTAATCGTACCAGCGCTAGCGCGAACGACCACTTCATCTTCAGACACTGCGCCAGCACAGCCGCCACCAGCGTTCACACGCGCCGTTGCCATTAACAGTGCACCACTTTGCGTTTCCGCTACCGCACGAATGGTTGAGTCGCTATCCAAGCGCACTCTAGTTGCAAGGTTAAGTTGATTAAAATAGTGTGGAATCTGGTAAGTAGCGGCTAATGGAATGGGATTAGCATCGATAAAAATATAGATACTTTTAATCGCATCATTTATCTGATTTTGAACTTTTAGCGTTACAGGCACTTGCCCAGCATTTTCAGCACCAAGAGGTGCGGTCACTTGGATTAATTCAGTGTTGCCAATCGGTCGATTACTAAAAAAAGCTTCTTTAATCAATGGCCAATTTTTTTCAGACAATTCAGCATGACAGACACTAGCAGACAAATAGGCGAGTAAAGCAGTTAACCCTAACAATATTTTTTTTAAGCTTATTCCTTGCACACTCATGGTACTAGCTCTGTTTTGCTTGGGTCGTGGTTATAACGAGGCACTTGAATAATATCGCCATCTCGCATTTCTGGCACTTTATGTACACGCACCGTACCTACTTTAATTTTGCCCGTGCTTTCATCTAGCCAAAAATCAATGTCGTAAATTTCATCCTTACTGCCCTTTTTACGAAAATCCGTACAGGCAAAAAATTGCCCACTGTCTTTTAATTTGCGCACAGGTTGATGTACGCCAATAAATTCCAGTTCCACCTCTTTGCCAGTTTTATCATCGGTAAGTTTATATAAGCCAGTATTGGCCGCCTTGGATGAAACGATATGTTCTTCGATTGCCGACATTACTTCCCAGCTACGTTTTTGCTCAGATTCACCAGGATGCTCAGAGGCAGGAATCCACCACCATGGTTTTGGCTGACGTTTCACCATTGTCCAGTTTGCACCGTCTTTACGAGGTGATTTATAAATGCGTACATCAAATAACTCAAGTTTGCCATTTTTTGGCTTTACCCAAAAATCGATCAAATACTTTTTATTGGCGTCTTCATTTGCGGTAAAAATAGCTTCTGGGAAAAAGCCATAACCATGCAATGTGCGCATAAAATCGATGTTTTTATATTTCAAGGGCAGTTTTTCACCTGTGAGTGAGTCGTACACAAAATAAATGTCGTTATTCTTTTTAGATTCGTTTTGAATATGTTGGTCTATCCAAGCTTTTACGTCATCCACATTATATTTGCCCATGTCATCGCCAGTTAGACCAACCTCACCCGCAGCATAATGGTCTTTGGCGCGCTCTAAATTGCGTTTAGGGTCTTTGCTAAATTCTACTTTGGCATCTTCTGTGCGAAAGCAATAGGTTTTACCTTCAAACACCGTATTTACTGAGCAGTCTGTTTTAATGCGCTTGCCTTCCGCCAAGCCCATCACACATTGGTTTTCAAATTCGCCTTGAATGGCAGGTTTTACGGCTGGCATTTTTTCTGCCGCCGTGGCAGGTAAATAGAATATTGGCAACATTAAGCTAGCAGAAATTGAAAATGCTAGTATTGCAGTCAAAAAACTTTTGCTTATGAATTTCATTTTACACTCCAAAACGATACACTCAAAATGCAGTTAAAATTCATTATCTTCTTTTATTATGCTGATTAATGTGACTATCATCACACTAATCAGCACATTTAAACGCAAACCATATTGTTGGTTTTTAAAGCTTGATTTGTTCGTATTGCTTACTTTTCAAGTGCCTTTTTCAAACCTACTGCTGCCGCATCATAAAGTTCGTTAATCGCTTTATTTGCAGCTGGGTTATCTTGCCCTACTGGTGCTTCCATGGTGTTAGCTTTGTTGTAGAAACGCGCTGTTAAAGTCACGGTAGATGTACCGGTCGTTTTGCCTGCCTTCACTTGCGCTACCGTGCGATAGTTGCTTACGGCAATCGTACTGTCATTACCGTCCACCAATTTGTAATCAAGTTTCATATCGGCATCATTAGTTTCACGTAGTTTTTCTAAAAATGTTGTGCCATTTTTAAGTGTCACCAAACGATGTGGCAAGGTTTTACCTTCTTCATCTTTGCGATCCTCAAGCTTTACATTTGTCACATCTGGATGCCACTTGCCAATCGCGCCGAAATCTTTGAGTAATGCCCATGCTTTAGAAGGTTCAGTTTTCACTTCAAATTCTTTTACTACTTTCTGACCACTTGGACCATGCGCATTGGCACTCAAAGGTAATAAAAACGACATCAGCAATACACATAATAATTTTCTCATTTACGCTCCTATTCTCTTGATTAATTGTGGCTTGACAGTTAATTTTTGATAGCACTCGGGGATTTTTCTTCAAGCAAAAAAGCAATGTAGTTTGCCTTTTCTGAAGCAGAGCAATCACTACCCACCACCTCGTGGCAATGCTTGTTGAATTGTTTTTCTACCTTTTCAATATCATCAAATCGTTTAGCGTTAACGACGGGTGAAAGCGGTTGAATCTTTTTACCAGTGGCAATGTGTTTACCAAAGTCTGCAGGATTGGCAGTATGGCAAGATGCACAAGCTATCGCTTTTGCTGTTTTATTCGAAGCACTTTTAAACTGGATAACCTCTCGATTAAAAAATGCTTTACCATCAACAGCAGAAGGTCCTGCATAATTCGCGTCTTGCAATTTCGCGATAGTGGCATATCGCGCAATCAACTGCTGTGCGACACTTTCATCTGCTAATGCCTCAAAACTAAATACAAGCGACAACATGGTCGCAATACTGATTACATTCTTCATAGATTAATCCGCCCGAGTTAAAAAACGTTACTTATTTCTCTAATACTAATTTAAGATTCTCAAGACCACTGTCATAAACGCCCTCTACCGCTTTAATTGCTGTTTCATTATCTTCACCTGGTTTTGCGTTTACTTCATTGGCTTTATTATAAAAACGCCCAGTCCAATTAACGATAGACTCGCCTGCGGTTGGACCTGCTCGTACAGTCATCACCGCACGGTAACCACTTACAGGCAAAACACCCTCGACGATTTTGTATTCCAACTTCTTTTCTTCATCAGAAACCATTGTCTGCTTTTCCAAAATAGTGCCACCGCCTTTAAGCGTTAAAAGCCGGTGAGGTAATTCAACACCATCTTTATCAACTTTAGTTTCCGTAGTAGTACTTTCTACGGCAGGATGCCATTTATGTATCCCACCAAAGTCTTTTACCAATGCCCATGCTTTAGCAGGGTCGACTTTTATTATTACTTCACGAATCACTTTTTGCTGTGTTGGGGCGTTAGCCGAAATCGCAGTGATTGGTAAAAAACAAGCTACAACTAACAACTTGGTAATAAATTTCATATGATGTTCTCCAGTTAAAATAAAAAATAAATTTTTGCTACTTCTGAATTGGTGAGCCAATAAATTGGCCAAACGCACGACTTTGCGCCCCGGTTTTAACAATATCGATAACCTTGTTACTTTTTGCATCAATCACATATAAAGAATTGTCCATCCAACTAGCCACATATACTCGTTGGTGTTTATTATCATAGGCGATACCTTCAGGTGTCCCACCAACAGGAATCGTGACTGTAACTTTTTGCGTTTTTGTATCGATTACAGAAACTGTATCTTCATGAGTATTGGTCACATACACCTTTGAACCATCAGCATTGGTAGTAACACAATAAGGATGTTCACCAACGGGGATCGTTGCTATCACAACATCGCGCCTTACATCTATCACCGAAAT
>JAKQTB010000109.1 GCA_029569495.1 Pseudomonadota bacterium
AGCAAGCAATTGCGTGATTGTGAGCGAGGCGTTTAATGACATTTTTAACTCCCTGGGCATTCTTGTTATTGCCCATCGCGCTACTGCCGTTTTGGCTGAAAGGGCATCAAGGCAAAGTCTATACTTGGTTGGAAATGTTACCTGAGGATAAGCTTTCAGACAGACTCAATTTGCTCATTAAAGTGATTACCGCTTTGCTGCTGGCGAGCATAGTACTGGCTTTAGCTAACCCACGTGGACACGATGAAAAAGTCCAACGTACTGGCAAAGGCGCACAAACTGTGATGGTGATAGACCGTAGTGTGAGTATGGATCACCCATTTACAGGCGATAACTCTGGCAATGTGGCCGAAATTAAATCGGTTGCTGCGCGCCGAATTATTACGCAGTTTATTGATTCGCGCCCTAACGACATGATGGGCGTGGTTGGGTTTACCAATTCCGCTTTATATGGCGTCAAAATTACCACGAACCGCGATGCGATTCACTCAGCCATTATTGCCGCCACCAGCCCATCACTCAATCAAACCAATATTGGTGCAGGCTTAACTGAGGGGATTGGCTTATTCGATAAAATAGAAAACTCAGGCTCAAGAGCCATTATTTTGCTATCAGATGGTGCTGGCAAACTCAGCCCGCGCGTGAAGTTTTTATTAAGCCAGCGATTGAAAGAACGTAAATTAAGCATTTACTGGATTATGTTGCGCGAACCAGGCGAGCCGAGCATTTTCACAAAAGAAGTCTATGAAGAAGACCGCGTGCCTAATTCAATTGTCTTGCATAAGTATTTTCAGGGGCTGGGTTTGAAATATAACGCGTATGAAGCTGAAGATGCCGAATCATTACAATCGGCTATTCGCGACATTGATGCACGTGAGAAAAAAACCATTAAGTTCACTGAAACTATCGCCGGTTATGACTACGCTCGGGTGTTTATCATCATTGCTTTAATACTGGGCTTGCTGATTTTGGCGATTAAAAATTTAAAGATTCATGATTAAGGGATTTTCCAATGAAAAAAAATACCATTAGCCGCAAAAATCAACTGCTCGTTTTGGTATTGCTTGTGGGCTTGGCAGGGACTGCTTACGAGGCCTACCAAACGAATAAAATTGGCAAGGTCAATGCTGCGCTGCTTGCAGGCGAAGTTGTGAATGATGACAGTTATCCGTTTCACAAAAAATTTGCCGATGCCTATCATCAAGGTAAAACGGGTAATTTTAAGCATGCTGTGCAAGGCTTTGGGCAAACGTTAGAGCTTGCCAATAAAAAAGATAGCCAAGCGTTTGAAGTCAGCCAAGCGCTTAAGTCCAATATTCATTTCAACATTGGTAATAATTTGTTTCGCTCTGGTTTGCAACGTTTGGTCACGGCGGATGGCGAAATTCAAGAACAAGCCAAATTTGATTATCTACAAGCAAAATCCGCTTATGAGCAAGCACTGAAGCTAGATCCAAGATCGCGTGCGGCAAAATTTAATTTAAGTTTACTACTAGGTGTTATTCCGTCTAATATCAAAACTGTGCCACAAGACCCATCAGGCATGGAAATCAGTAATTTGCCTCAAGGTTTGCCATGAAAAACGTGTTGAATATGTTAAAAAGCAACTACGAAACAGTCCTGCTGGTATTGGCCTCGTTGTTTCTGTTACTGGCTTTAATTAAGCCGCAAATACAGCTTAAGCAAGATGTCCATAACTACCTATTGGTAGCCGATGTGTCACAAAGCATGAATGCAGAAGACATGA
>JAKQTB010000111.1 GCA_029569495.1 Pseudomonadota bacterium
CATGACTTTTGCCACCATCTTAGGCGGTGCGGGCTTGGCGATTCTGTATTTTTTCGTCAATCCGCTCACCATGTGGCTGACGTTTGCGACCTTTGTCGGCTATGCTGTCATTTATACGGTATTTCTAAAGCCCGCCACACCAATGAATATTGTCATTGGCGGTGCTTCTGGCGCGATGCCGCCAATACTGGGTTGGGCGGCAGTCAATAACACGGTGTCACCCGAATCACTCATTATGTTTTTAATTATCTTTGCCTGGACGCCGCCGCACTTCTGGGCGCTGGCCTTGTATCGACGTGAAGAGTACGCCAAAGTTGGCATGCCGATGTTGCCTGTAACGCATGGTGAGGCCTTCACACTGTTACATATTTTGCTTTATACCGTGATTTTAGTGGTGGTTTCACTCATGCCCTACGGGCTTGGCATGAGTGGCTTAATCTATTTAGTGTCAACAATTATTCTAGACGCCATCTTTATGGCTTACGTGATTGGCTTATACCGAAAATATTCGGATGACTTGGCAAAGCGTACCTTTCGGTATTCCATTATTTATTTAACGCTGCTATTTGCTGCGCTTTTGGTAGACCATTACTGGTTGATTTAGGGTTTCCGCTTAGGAAAATGGATATTCGTATTTCGTGATTGATGCCAATCACTGAATACGGATTAAGGTTTGGGTGGCTTTGCTGATGGGTTGTGAGTTTCTAACAATATTCTGTTGCTGGTTTTTTTAACGATACTATTAATCTCATTAACAATACGCTCAACCATAACATTTTCATTGTGACCAAGATTAACGCTAATATCTTTCACTGCAATTGGTATCGCTTTCTTGAGCTGTTTTGCCATAGCTGTTGCGATGCTGACGATTAGATGCTTCCCAATACCAAGAGTATCAGCAAGGGCACAAATATCATCATGATCAATCTGGTTAGCCTGATAATGTTCGCCAATCTTAAATGCAAAGTTAGGTGACAGCCCAGAATAAACCCTAGTACACATTAGGTCGTAGAAAGGTGCGAGCCTTAACTTTCCATTTATACTAATCATTGAAAGGTTCTTCGCATGACTATCATTATTGCCAATCATTAGATTAAACAATAGCCACCTTAACACGTTATGGCAGTCTACAAGGGGGAGTGCGCTAACACTCCTTACCTTGTCATAACAATCCTTAAATGACGGCCCCCCGTCATTCTGATACTTTACTGTCGATGGTTTGTTTAGCAATTGGCATAGGTCTGCTTGATATAGCCGTTGCATTTTTCCATCAGCATCAACACTACGATCATAGCGTTCAACCATGCACGCTTGCACTGATGGGACATAACTAACCGAAGCTACTGGTAGCTCACACAACTCAGCGATCCTCATCACTAAGGTTTCGTTGATCGCGGATCCCCATATTTTCAGATATGATCGCTTAATGTCTGGCTTCAGAATATACGTTGATATTGATGAGTTGAGCGGAAGAAGCGGGGAGCCATCCTTGCCGATAGATAGCAATAGTTTATTTTGAGCACCAGAAAGGGATACGTTACTATCAGCTGCTAAGGCGACCTCAGGTGAGACATTATTGGCATGATTAATCAGTGAAGCTATATCTTGCCAGGTAACGGCCAAATACTCGTCTGGTTGAGGTGTTTTACCTTCAGGAAGAATCATAAGAGATCCGGCAGTATCACCTCCAACAGTTGATAGCAATCCAAACACGGTTGATACGTGATTTTTGGCTTCCAACAACTTTCTCTGTTCACCTTCTGGCAGCAGGTTTTCGAAGTAAGCTGTAACATCAATCGTTGAGATTGCGCCAGCTTTAAGTGGAATAATGCTGGAAAATGGGACACTAATGAGTCCACTTAGACAATCCTGCGAGTAGCTAAATGACAATGGCTCAGTATCATGTAGAGAGCCAACGTAAACGTTATCAATAAAGACATCCAAGTTTCGCATAATCATTTCTTTCTAATAACGACTTCAAGGCCAAGTAGACCAAGCAAATCAATTAATTTCTGCGCCTGAATGGATTCCTTCCCTTTTTCGGCATCAACAATAAAACGATTGCCTGAGCCAAACATGCCTGCTAATTCTAGTTGCTTGAAGCCAACCTCATTCCGCACCTGGCGAATTAGTAACCCAATCTCTCGGGTAGAGCTAACAACCGCTTCATTCTCAAAAATTGAATCCGACATACATATCACCTAATATTACCGATGGGTAATTATAATCAAGAAAGCACATCCTATCAAGTTTAAATTACCGGACGGGAATATTTAAACCGTGTGGCTAAATAATTGCATGAATATTACCTTACGGTAATATTGCAACGATAATTGTGTTTCTTGTTGATATCAATCACAAAATACGGATGCCCAGGAAAAGAATGGTATGGATTGCTTGTGAAATGAACGTGTTATTTTAGCTAGAATTTAACCAAACCTTTTTTGATGCTCCGGAAGCCTTATAGATAAAGGCTTCCGGAGCATTATTTTTTTCTCGGAGCGATTTACGCTTGTTTGAAATATAAAACCAGTTGCCTACGTAACCAAAAGGCCACCAACAAGGCTAGCACGCAACCAGTCACATCTGCAGCCAGGTCATCTAAACCAGCATGACGGCCGGGCACAAATAACTGATGAATCTCGTCTGCACCTCCCAGCGTAATCACCATGATGCCAAGTAGTGGCAGCGGTAATCGCAAAAAAGCAATTGCGCCAAGTAAGGTGAGCGTAGCAAAAAAGCAGAAATGCACTACTTTATCCCAAGGCGGGGTAAATAGGTGGCCAGAGGCTGGTTGGTGGCCGCCAATAAATAGCAATGCCAGCATGGTAAAAAAGCCACAGCCAGCCAAAATGCGAAGCGGCTTTTCTTTAATAGGCATTATCCTGGCCTTTGATGATGACCCACAGCGTTTTCAGCATGATGTAAATGTCGAGCCGTGGACTCCAGTTGCGTAGGTAATCAATATCGTACTCGATACGCGTTTGCATTTTATCCAGCGTTTCAGTTTCACCACGAAAGCCGCTAACCTGCGCCCAACCTGTAATGCCAGGTTTTACTTTGTGCCGAATCATGTAACCTTTAATGAGTTTGCGGTACATTTCATTATGCCCCACTGCATGCGGACGCGGGCCAACAATACTCATCGAGCCCTGAATAACATTAAAAAACTGCGGTAATTCATCTAACGAGGTTTTGCGTAAAAATGCGCCAAAAGGCGTTATGCGCGCATCGTCTTTGGTGGCCTGCACCACCTCAACACCATCTTCGCATGTCGTCATTGAGCGAAATTTATAGACGTTAATTTGTTTACCATCTAAGCCATAGCGGCGTTGCTTAAAAATAATGGGGCCGGGTGAGCTTAACTTTACGCCAAAGGCAATCGCCAATAATAATGGAGAAATCATGATAAGGACGATTGCCGACAGGCTAATATCGGTGAGGCGTTTAATAATGCTGTCGATGCCAGTAATCGGTGTTTCGCAAACGGACATCACGGGAATGCCATCTACCTGACCCATGCGGCCTTGAATGAGGTCTGTTAAAAAGATGTCGGGCAGAATATAAATGGAAGCGGTGGTGTCTTTTAACTCATCCAGCAATTTGATAATGCGCGGTTGGCTCACCATGGGCAGTGAGAGGTAGATTGTGCTGACGCGATGCGTTTTGACATATTCAGCGATGTCTGCCAATTTACCTAAAATAGGAAAACCTAATTGGCTGGGCATACGGTCTAAACCACGGTCATCAAAAAAACCAAGGCAAGACGTGCTGTTGTAGTGGTTATGCGCTAAATTCTCAGCGAGTGCAATACCGCCCTCATTGACGCCCGCGATAATCACTTTTTTTTCTGGGCCCTGCCATTGAACGAGCAGTGGTGCGCCCACACGAAGCAAGAAAACAGCAGCGAGTTGGCAAACAGGCGTAAGCCAGAGCCAAAGTTCGATGGCTGGTCTTGGGAACAAGCGAATCAGCCCCGTTAATGCACCAAAACCTAATACGATGCAAGCTAGAAAAATCCAAGAGAGCGAGATGTTTCGCAGCACTTGCCAACGCGGCATATGTAATTTTGAACTGCAGGGAAACGTGACGTAGAACAGAATGGCCGACAAAATGAGGTAAGTTGCGGGCAATCTGCCTTCTACCAAAAATGCCACAATCCACACACAAAGCGCAATGACAGAGGGCTCGAGCAGTGATTCAGTGTTATATAAAATATTATCCCGCGCAAAAGCGATGCTCGTATCTTTTCGTATTGGGGGGGTGTATTTGCGTTGATTCATTTAACTCTGATTGTTTTTTCTACTAAATTCAAAGGTTAGATTTGGCACATTAAAGAAATCGCATCTCATCACCTCACTTGGTTTGCTACTAAACCGCTATTGAGGTTGGGTTGCTTTAACAATAAGTCACTCGTTGAGCAGGATTGACGCCTATAAGTGACAGCGGGCAACTCTCTCAGGTGAATTGATGCGTGGTCATTTTAGTGTGTAAATTCTCATAAGGCTTAAATTAAGCTTGGATTTTAACAGCTTAGTACAATTTTTGTCTTTGTGAATGGTAAATTTAGAGTAATATATTGATTGATTAGATTAAATAACTGTCATATCATATTGAAAATGTTAAATATAAAAGAAAATATATATTCTGACTTGGACTTTCTCGGCAGTGCTGAAAAGTATGTTGAGAACATTGTTGGTGTAATCGAGCATATTAAATTGTTCGAAGACTTTGGTTTGGATGAAGTGAAGTCTCTCTGCTTCTATATGGACTGCTATCGAGCGCCTGCAAATTACACCTTACTCGAAGAAGGTGCAGAAGGTGATTATCTGATGCTCATTCTGAGCGGTTCAGTCCGTGTTGAGAAGTTGATTTTTAGGCAAGGCATTCGAGAAATTGCAGAAATACATGCTGGGGATTCTCTGGGTGAAATGTCATTGATTGATGGCCGTCCGCGCTTTGCAAGTTGCTCAACGCTAGAAACGACAGATTTTGCGGTGCTCACGCACGATGCTTTAAATGAAATATTGATTCACCATCCGCGGTTAGGCAACAAATTTTTATTGGTGTTGTTACAATTGATGGCGGCACGCCTGCGTGACACTTGTGACCGTTTTCTACCTAGCGTACATGGTGCGATTATCTAAGGTGCTTCCATGATGCCGCTTATCCCTCCAACATGTGTTCAAGCTTTTAAAATGAATCTGTTACTACCCATAGCGCATAAGCATTTATTTTCCGGAGTGGCGCTAATTGCGATTGGTTTGCCGTTGTCTTTATTTTCGCAACCATCAATCGCCGATGAAGAAGACCCATTGAAATTCATCGCAGGGGTTTCACGCTTGCACGATAATAATTTATTCCGCCAAAACTCGGGTAAAAAAAGTGAGAACATCACGTCAGCTTATGCTGGCATCCGTTTAGACAAACTCTATGCGCAGCAGCGCTTTAAATTTGATTTTACGCTGACGGCTAATCGCTATCAGAATTACGGCATTCTGGATTTTAATGCCAAAGACTATAAAGCCGCTTGGTTATGGTCGCTCACGCCTTTTTTAAAAGGAACCATTTCTTTGGACCGTAAGCAAAGCCTCAATAGTTTTCAGGACTTCAGAGGCGGCAGTTTAGTGAATATCCGTAATATCAACACCAGCGAAACGCAGCATTTTGAGGCAGACTTTTCACCGCACAATGTTTGGCATATCTTAGGTGGTGTAACACGCTACACGCAAAAAAACTCGAATAACAGCAACAGCTTTGAAGGGCAAGAAAGTTTTACCATGAACTCGCTTGATGCGGGCGCGAGGTATAACTTCAGTTCAGGTAGCTCTGTAACGGTGATGGGTCATGAGCGAAGCGGTGATTATGATGGGCGTCAGCTCAATGCAGCTGCGCTTTTTGATACGGCTTTTGATGAGCGTGAAGTTGAAACCAAGCTTGATTGGATCCTTTCAGGAAAATCACGCGTCAACGCCCGTGTTGCCTATCTTTCACGCGATCATGACCACTTTTCTCAGCGCGATTTTTCTGGGTTGGTGGGCAATGTGGATTACAGTTGGACACCAACAGGAAAATTACGCCTAATCTTATCGGCCGCGAGTTCGCTTTCAAGTTACCAGACTTTAGACAATAGCTACACACGCTTAAATTCTATAAGCATAACGCCACTGTATGCTTTCAGCGATAAAATTACCATGCGTGCAAAAGCCGCTATTACCAAGCGGACTTTTCTTGGTGAAGGGGTCATTCCGGATGGCGATCGCGTTGATTGGGGAAAAACCGCAAGTTTTGGTGTGGAATGGGCGCCATTACGCACCATCAGTATCGGCGGTAACTTAGAGCGTAGCAGCCGCGATTCAAATATTGATGTGTATGATTACACCGACACAAGTGTGGGTGTAAATGCTAATTTAGCGATTTAATCTATTCTCTGCGTTTAAACTTGCAGCGAAATGCTGGGTCACAGAACTTCTAATCTACGCTGATATTCACAAGCTGACCGCGATGCGCACCCTTATTTTCTTATTTTTTTTATTGAGCCAGCAAGTGACATTTGCGGCAGGCAATGCACCAAGCGCAGGTGGCAATGCCGAGAAAGTAAGCGTTCTTGGCCCTGAGCATGTGGCACTGGTTATTAACGATGCGGATGCCAATAGCGTACAAATCGGTGAATATTATCGGCTCGCCCGCAATATTCCAGCAAAAAATATTGTACATGTGAATATTCCCAAGGCTAAAGCCAAGTTAAGTTTAAGCGAGTTTACTCGCTTAAAATGGGAAATAGATTCGCAACTACATACTGAAGAGCAAGTCATTTTACTGGCGTGGACAGCACCTTACGCAGTGGAATGTAATTCAATCACTTCCGCACTGACTTTTGGCTACGACGCAGAGCAGTGCAAAAACACCTGCGCACCAGGCAAGGCAAACCCTTATTTTAATTCAAGCGCAAAAAGGCCGTATGCTGAGCTAGGCATGCGCCCCGTTATGCTGTTACCTACAGATTCTATTGCGCGTGCCAAAGCGGTGATTGACCGTGGTGTACAAAGCGATGCGGGCGTATTTCGCGCAACCGCCTATTACCTCACAACTTCTGAGCAAGCCCGCAATAGCCGCGCCATGTATTTCCCGCCAACGGGGTTAAATATTCCCCGAAGTGGTTTGGCTGTCATGAATATTCAGTCGGATAAGTTAGTAGGTGCCAGTGACATTATGATTTACCAAACAGGCACGGCTTGGGTAGAGGGCTTGGAGACGCTGAATTTTTTACCGGGTGCGCTGGCTGACCACTTAACTTCTGTTGGGGGTGATTTACAAGGCAAAGGGCAAATGAGCATTCTGCGCTGGCTGGATGCCGGGGCCACGGCAAGCTACGGCACGGTTTCTGAGCCCTGCAACTATTGGCAAAAATTTCCAAACTCTGCGGTGATGCTTAAATGGTATGTGCATGGTGCAACAGCAATTGAAGCCTATTGGAAAAGTGTTGTCTGGCCTGCACAGGGGCTATTTATTGGTGAGCCATTAGCCGCACCCTTTGGCAGGCAATAACATAATGTTGAATCAGTCGGTCTTGAATCAGGCAATATTGGCAAGGGCTGCGCCGTTTGCTTTTTATATCATCATCATGATGATTTCAGGCTTGATGCAAGATGCTGGCGTAGATGTGCGCTGGATGTATGCGATACGGGTGGGTGGCACAGCCTTACTGTTAATTTATTTGCACAAGCACTATGCAGAACTCGCATGGTCAAGCAAGCCAACTGCGCAGCAATTATTGTTAGCAGTGTTGGCTGGCCTGGTGGTGTTTCTGCTATGGATTAGTTTGAATCAGGATTGGATGATTGTTGGTTCAACTTCAGGCTACGATCCGCGAACCAGCGATGGTGCGCTGGATATCGGCATGGTGGCCATGCGTTTGGCAGGCGCAGCTTTGATAGTGCCGGTCATGGAAGAGCTTTTTTGGCGGTCATTCATCATGCGTTGGCTAGACCTTGCTGATTTTCAAACGCTCGCGCCTGCAAGTGTGACTTTTAAGGCGCTGTTGATATCTTCAGTGGTGTTTGCCATTGAACATACTTTTTGGTTGGCAGGGTTAGCGGCAGGCTTAATTTACGGTGTGTTGTACATGCGCACGCAAAATCTGTGGGTGAGCGTGATTGCACACGCAGTCACCAATGGCGCACTTGGGCTTTGGGTGCTTAAAACTGGCCATTGGCATTACTGGTAAATCGTCGTTAAAACCAGCATTTTGATATGAAACCTTTTTGGCTGCCCTGCGGGCCTTTATTTGCAAGGCGCGCAGAGCAGAATAATTCTCTCGTGTGAAATATGCATTTTATTTAAGTGTGATTAGCGATGATGTTCTGTGATATTTATATCTAAGATTATTCGCTGAAATAATTTTAACTGTTGGTAATTGTAATTTTTTTTGATTAAAATTAAGTCTGTTAAATCAATTAAATAGCCTGATATTACTATTTACTTCTTTGCCTTTATAGGGTGATAATACAGCGAGACTATGGTAAGTTTAGCCAAAATTGGTTTTCTAAAGCGTTATTCGAGCAAATTTTTAAGGAACATCCATGTACCAAAATTCAGCATTCACATCATCAAATTCATGCGGCAATATTGCTAAAGTTGCACTGGTTATTGCAGTCGCAGGCTTACTTATTTCATGTGGTGATAAAAAAGGCGCAACAGAAAAAGCGGGCCAATCGATTGTGCGTGTGAATGGTGATGAAATTACCATTCATCAATTGAATAATGAATTACAGCGTGCAAATGTTCAGCCTGCACAGCAGGATGTTGCAAGTAAACAACTCACTAAAGCCTTGGTTGATCGCCAAATTCTTGTGCAACAGGCGCTGAAAGATAAGCTCGACCGTAACCCAAACGTCATGCAGGCCATAGAAAGTGCAAAAACGCAAATACTGGCGCAAGCTTATTTAGAAGGTAAAGTGGCCGCAATTCCTGCGCCAACAGCAACAGAAGTCAATGAATACCGTGTGCAGCACCCTGAAATTTTTGCCAATCGTAAAATTTATGTCATGGAAGAATTATCATTTTTGGCGGACGCAAGCGTTAAGTCTGAATTGGAAGCGTTAAGTAATACGGCTAAAACACTGGATGAAGTTACCCAATGGTTGGACTCAAAACAAATTAAGTATGGACGGGCAAATTCAGCACATGCCGCTGAATCTGTGCCAAAACAACTGTTAGGTAAATTTAGCCAAATGGCCATTGGTGATTTAATTTTTGTAAATGCGAATGGCCGTACCATGGTAGGGCGCATGATAGAAGTAAAAAATGTACCAACTT
>JAKQTB010000120.1 GCA_029569495.1 Pseudomonadota bacterium
AACTACCTATTGGTAGCCGACGTGTCGCAAAGCATGAATGCAGAAGATATGAAGGTAAATAACCAGCCCGTGAGTAGATTGGTTTATACGCAACACATGATGAAGCAAGTGGTGAAAACATCTCCCTGTGGCACGTATGTAAGCGTAGGGATTTTTGCAGCAGAAAATGTGGCTTTGCTGTTTATGCCCTTAGAAGTATGTAAAAACTTTGACATTATCAACGACACTATCGACCACCTAGAGTGGCGTATGGCATGGAGCGGTAACAGCCGCATGACGTTTGGCGTTAAAGCGGCTGAAGCGACGTTTGACTACTTAAATATCCCCGCGCAAATGCTGTTTTTTACCGATGGTGATGAATCCCCCAAAGCCAACGGCATTAACAAGTTAGATATTAGCAATGTGCGTATTGGCAAAAACGTGATATTTGTCGGGGTTGGTGGCCATGAACCTGCGCCCATTAAACGTTTTAACGCCAACAATAAATTTGTTGGTTATTGGGGTACAGATGCGGCAGCCGAAAGTGCTGGCGGCGGCATTATGTATAACGATGCCAGCTTAGATGACCCAGATCCGCCAGTCGCTTACGCCGAGTTTGACCGCTATTTGTCCAAGCAAGATGTTGAGCATTTAAAAGACATGACCGCTGAAATAAAAGGCCAATATGTAGAAGGGTTGGATAACCCCGAGTTTTACAAATTTGTACAATCGCAAACACCTGCGGCAAAGTTTGAAACGGACTATTCAGTACGGTGGATATTTTTAACATTAGCAATCATTCTGGTGCTATCCACCTACCTACCGGATTTGCGTTCGCACTTGAATGCTAAACGTAATGATTTGCGTGTTAGATAGTCTTATTTAAGTTAGTCATCTTAGTCAGCAGTTGTGAGATTAAAAAAATTCTGTGACGGTAAAAATTGAAGCATTGTTTTTTTGCTATGCTGCAGCATAGGCAATAAGAATTAGAAATTCTCTACATACTAAACTTTTTAAGTTAGCGGCGTGATAAAGTTTCAAGCTTAGTATGCTCTGAAAAAATGCCACGATGATAAAACTTAAAATCCGCGATAAAATCATTGGCTTACTTGTATTTTACTTCCTAGTGGCCTTAGTGGCGATTGGCTCAACACTATTGGTCTCTTGGCGGCTGGAAGGTGGCGCGGCTGCGATTAATGATGCGGGGCGTGAGCGCATGCGATCATATCGAATTGCTTATTTAGTGGAACTTTATGTTAAGCAGCCAACACAGCAATTACGTGATGATATTGACCAAGAAATTATCTCTTTTGAAAACACCTTAATTGAGTTAGAAAAAGGCAATCCAGTACGCCCACTTTCACTCCCTAAAGATGCCGATGTCAAAACTCAAATGGCGCAACTCCGTCAAACATGGCAAGAAGCAATTCAGCCCCATATCAGTAGCATTCTAACTGCCAACAATCCGACAGACCAGACATTGTTTTTAGCGCAGTACCGACCTAAATTAGAGCAATTTGTTACTGGAATTAATGATTTAGTGAGTATGGTGGAACACAGCAACGCACGTGCAACCACTTTGCTTCGTGTATTACAAATCACTTTAGTCAGTTTGGCTTTTATAGGCACCGTGTTGTTGGTGTATTTGTTTTCACACATGGTGGTGCGCCCGGTGATGCGTTTGCGTGAGGGTATTGGGCGTATGGCAGCGGCTGACTTTGATGTGCGCTTGCCCGTTACCAGTCAAGACGAGCTGGGTGAGTTAGCTGGTGGGTTTAACCGCATGGCGGCGGAATTGCAAGATATTTACGCAACGCTAGAGCAGCGCGTGGAAGAAAAATCACGCAGCATTGAAACCAAAAATAAAGAACTAGCCGCATTAGATAAAGAAATGGCGGTTTCAGAGGAGCGTAATCTACTGGCGCAAGAACTGCATGACAGCATTGCGCAATCGTTAGCTTTTTTGAATATTCAAGTGCAGTTATTGCAGGACGACTTACAAAAAGACCAAATTGCAGAGGCGATGAAAACGTTGGCGCAAATTCGTGAAGGTGTGCAGGAAAGTTATGATGATGTGCGCGAGTTGTTAGTGCATTTTCGTACGCGGATAGGAAATACCGATTTAGAAACGGCTATTCGTAGTGCATTAGATAAATTTGAAGGCCAAACGGGCATTAAAACAAATTTTTCTTTGCACGGCTGTGCGCCCATATTGCAGCCAGAACACGTGCTGCAAATTATGCATATTGTGCAAGAGTCGCTTTCTAATGTACGTAAGCACGCAAAAGCTAGCCAAGTAGATGTTGCGCTTGGCTGTACTGAACAATGTGTGATTGATATTCATGATAACGGTGTGGGCTTTGATGTAGTCCGCGATGCAGGTGATAGCCATGTGGGTTTACGCATTATGCGTGAACGTGCGCATCGTATTGGCGCAGAACTTTCGTTTGACTCAGCGCAAAGCAAGGGCACGCAAATTCAACTTATACTGCCCGCAACCTTATAAAGTGATTACTATGGAACCTATTCGCGTTTTAATTGTTGATGACCATACGCTGTTTCGTAGCGGCATTAAGCTATTGTTAGAACGGCAAACGGGCTTTGAAGTAGTAGGCGAAGCAAGCGATGGACTAGAAGGCGTAAAGCGTGCCAAGCAACTTAAACCCGATGTGGTGTTGCTTGATTTGCACATGCCAGTCACCAGTGGCTTGGTCGCCATTCCCCTCTTGCGAGAAGAAGTACCAACCACTGAAATTATTATGCTAACTGTTTCTGAAGATGCCGATGATTTACTAGAAGCCTTGCGTGCTGGTGCACGTGGATATTTACTTAAAAATATTGAAACAGAGTTTTTACTCGATGCTATTCGCCGAGCGGCAGCAGGTGAGTCAGTCATGTCCTCTCAAATGACCGCTAAGCTGGCTGATGCGATGCGTACACCGCAAACAATTGTGAACAACGCTCACCCTGAAAAACTCACGCCGCGCGAGCGTGAAATTATCCTTCAATTAGCAAGTGGCGCCAGCAATAAAGAAATTGCCAGAAAATTGGATTTAGCTGAATCTACCGTAAAAATACATGTGCAAGGCATATTACGTAAGCTAAATTTAGCAAGCCGCGTGCAGGCCGCAGTGTATGCGGTGGAGCATGGTTTTGTAACAGAACAGGCAAAAGTGCCACCAAAAGCCAATTAAGACGGATTTATTTCGCACTAATAAGCGTAATGCTTACCTAGTTCTAAAGAACTAGTTCCTATGCTTCATAAAACCTATCCTTTAGACGAATAGTGAGTTCAGTTCAACAAGCCTAATCTTTCACCATATTGCAAATGGGGAGAAAGAACATGGCAACACAACAATATAAAGCCTGGTCTGTCGTTGTAGCCAGTACGCTGGCATTTACAGTGTGCTTTATGATTTGGATGATGTTTGCAGTCATCGGCATCCCCATTAAAGAAACACTCGGGCTTAACGAAACACAATTTGGCATTCTCATTGCTACCCCCGTGCTTACGGGTTCGCTTATCCGCTTACCACTTGGCATGTGGACCGATAAATTTGGTGGACGCATCGTGTTTTTTATTTTGATGATTTCTACCGTCATTCCCATTTACTTGATTTCAAAATGTACTGAGTATTGGCAGTTTTTAGTCACAGGTTTATTTGTTGGTATTGCGGGCGGTTCATTTACTGTGGGTATTTCTTATTGCGCGCGTTGGTTTCCAAAAAACCGCCAAGGCTTGGCCATGGGCATTTTTGGTGCAGGCAACACGGGTGCAGCCGTCACAAAATTAGTCGCTCCGCTCATTGTGGTGGCGTATGGCTGGACGATGGTGCCACAGATGTATGCAGTGTTAATGTTAGTGACTGCTGTTCTGTTTTGGTTTTTTACCTTTTCTGACCCTGCTCATAAAGTGGGTAAGGCTGTCACCATGCGCGAGCAACTTGCGGTACTTAAAGACCCCAAGGTTTGGAAATACAGCCAATATTACTCCATTGTATTTGGCGGCTATGTAGCGCTGGCCTTATGGATGACTAAATACTATATCGGTGAATACGGCTTTGATTTAAAAACAGCCGCACTCATGGCTGCGGCTTTTAGTATACCAGGTGGCGTATTACGTGCTGTTGGCGGTTATTACTCTGATAAGTTTGGTGCACATACCGTGACATGGTGGGTACTTTGGGTGTCGCTTGTTTGCCTGTTCTTTCTTTCATATCCACAAACAGATATTTCAATTGTGACCGTCAAAGGACTGCAGACTTTCCATGTGGGCTTAAATGCTACTTGGTTCACCGTCATCATGTTCACCATGGGCATTGCCTTTGCAATCGGCAAGGCTTCCGTCTTTAAATATATTTCAGATGATTATCCGCACAATATTGGCGTGATTTCAGGTGTAGTGGGCTTGGCAGGCGGTCTAGGTGGTTTTTTAATGCCGATTATGTTCGGCGCACTGCTTGATTTTACAGGGGTGCGCACTTCAGCCTTTATGTTGATGTTCGGCATTATTTGGGTGTCACTAATATGGATGTACTGGACAGAAGTGCGCCCAGTCAAGATTGGTCGTCACCATGAACGCCAAGCCGCAAAACAAGCTACACCTATCTAAGGAGAAATGACATGTCCACCAATATTGATCAATGGGATGTAGAAGATAACCACTTTTGGGAGTCCACCGGTAAAAAGATTGCCTATCGTAATTTGTGGATTTCAGTCCCGGCCTTGTTATGCGGCTTTGCAGTGTGGCTCATGTGGGGCATTATCACGGTGCAGATGAGCAATCTTGGCTTTCCATTTAGCAAAGATGAATTGTTTACACTGACTGCAATTTCAGGCTTGGCGGGTGCCACGATGCGCATTCCGGCATCATTTTTTATACGCTTGGCGGGCGGTCGCAATACGATTTTTCTCACTACCGCAATGTTACTCACGCCAGCCATTGGAACAGGCATTGCCTTGCAGCACCCTGAGTGGCCGCTGTGGGTGTTTCAGTTAATGGCCTTGTGGTCTGGTGTAGGTGGGGGCAATTTTGCAAGCTCTATGTCTAACATCAATACGTTTTTCCCTAAACGTTTGCAAGGCACCGCTTTGGGAATTAACGCTGGCATTGGAAATTTTGGCGTGACGACCATGCAAATTTTAATTCCGTTGGTCATGACAATCGGTGTATTTGGCGCACTCGGTGGCGAGCCTACAACACTGGTTAAAGATAGCGGATGGATTTTTGGCAAAATCCCCGCAGGTACACCTACGTTTATTCAAAATGCGGGATTTGCTTGGGTGCTGTCGCTCGTGCCATTGGCAATTTTGTGCTATTTCGGCATGAATAACTTAAAAACCATTTCGCCAGATAGCGAAGGCACCATTGCTGCCTTTATCAAAATCACTTGGCTTTACACGCTGGCGTTTATTCCCGCCATGATTGGGCTTTACTTATATTTACCCGCACCAACTGGCCTAGGTTTACTCAATATGTGGGTAGCAATGCCTCTGATTATTGGTGCAACACTACTCGTAATGAAATTAGCAGCCTTTGGCACCATGAAAGAAAATATCGCCAAACAATTTGCCATTTTTAAAAACAAACATACTTGGTCAATGACCGCGCTTTATTTGGTCACCTTCGGCTCATTTATTGGCTTTTCAATGGCGTTGCCACTTTCTATCACAGTGATTTTTGGTGACAAACATCTGTTAGACGCAGCAACAGGTGTTTGGACACATGTCAAAAATCCAGCCGCGCCGTCAGCCTTAACTTATGCTTGGATAGGCCCATTTGTAGGGGCGCTGATTCGTCCTGTGGGTGGCTGGATTTCAGATAAAGTCGGCGGCTCAATCGTCACACAAGTCATTTCTGTGGTCATGGTTGCAGCTTCAGCCTACGCAGGTTACATCATGATGCAGGCTTACCACTCTGCCACCCCAGAAATTTACTTTACACAGTTTTTAGTCGTGTTTGTTGTGTTATTTGCCGCCACAGGGGTGGGCAACGGCTCTACATTTAGAACGGTTGGGGTAATTTTTGACCGCGTGCAAGCAGGCCCCGTGTTAGGTTGGACATCGGCCGTGGCTGCTTATGGGTCGTTCATTGCACCAGAAGTGATTAAAGGTCAAATTAAAGCCGGCACACCAGAAAATGCCATGTACGGCTTTGCAATTTTCTATGCACTTTGCTTGATATTGAACTGGTGGTTTTATTTACGGGCAAATAGCGAAATTAAAAATCCATAAACGATTAATGTGCACGCGTGTTTTTATGCGCGCAATGTAAAACGATAGGAGTAAAAAATGAGCCACTTTTTAGATAGATTAAGATTTTTTGATAAAGTGAAAGCGACTTTTTCTGACAATCACGGCATCGTCACCAATGAAGACCGCCAATGGGAAGATGCTTATCGCCACCGTTGGCAGCATGACAAAGTGGTACGTTCCACCCACGGCGTGAACTGTACGGGCGGCTGCTCTTGGAAGATTTTTGTCAAAAATGGCTTGGTGTCGTTTGAAATGCAGCAAACCGACTACCCACGCACCCGAGACGATTTGCCAGACCACGAACCACGCGGTTGCCAGCGCGGTGCTTCATTCTCTTGGTATTTATATAGCCCACATCGCATTAAACATCCGTTAATACGTGGTCGATTGCTAGATTTATACCGCACAGAACGTATGACCGGTAAAGACCCGGTTGAGGCGTGGGCAGCTATTCAGGCCGATGAGAAAAAGCGTAAAGCCTACACTGCAGTGCGTGGCTTGGGCGGCTTTGTGCGTACCTCTTGGGATGAAGTGAATGAAATTATGGCAGCAGCCAATGTTTACACCATTAAAAAATGGGGTCCAGACCGTATTTTTGGCTTTTCACCTATCCCTGCAATGTCAATGATTTCCTATGCCGCAGGCTCCCGATATCTCTCCCTTATCGGTGCAGCTTGTGGTTCTTTTTATGATTGGTATTGCGATCTACCTGCGGCTAGCCCGCAAACATGGGGCGAGCAAACTGATGTGCCAGAAGCGGCCGATTGGTACAACTCCACTTACATTATTATTACAGGCGCTAACCTGCCCATGACGCGTACGCCAGATGCACACTTTGCCTCAGAAGTGCGTTATAAAGGTGCAAAAATTGTGGCCATGGCACCTGATTACGCTGAGTTTTGCAAATTCTCTGATTTATGGATGCCCATTAAACAGGGGACAGACTCTGCAGCGTTTTTGGCGATGGGACATGTGGCGCTTAAAGAGTTTCATATTCAAAACCAAGACCCGTACTTTCAAGAGTACGCACGTAAATATACCGATATGCCCATGCAAGTCATGTTGCGTAAGCAGGGCGATGCTTATGTAAGCGACCGTTTTTTACGCGCTTCTGATTTTGATGGTGCATTAGGTGAAACCAATAATCCTGAATGGAAAACCATTGTTTTCGATCGTAAATCATGCGCATTTGTTGTACCTAACGGCAGTATCGGCTTTCGTTGGGGTGAAGAAGGTAAATGGAATCTTTTAGAAAAAGCCGGTCATTTAGAGACAGTTGCAGAACTAACTTGCATTGATGACCGTGATGACGTGGTATCTGTTGGCTTTCCACATTTTAACCATGATGAAGCTAACTTGTTATTCCGTAACGTGCCAGTACGTAAAGTGAAATTAGCCAATGGTGAAGCAGTTTTAGTAGCCACGGTCTTTGATTTGCAAATCGCCCAATACGGCATAGACCGCGGTTTAGGTGGTGGTAATGTTGCCAGCGATTACAACGATGCCAGTGTGGCTTACACACCCGCATGGGCAGAAAAAGTCACAGGCGTAAAAGCCGCTGATATTGAGCGAACTGGTCGCGAATTCGCCTACAACGCTTCAAAAACCAAAGGTAAATCCATGGTAATTATGGGCGCTGCCATAAACCATTGGTATCACAACGATTTATCCTATCGATCTATTATGAATTTACTACACATGTGCGGTTGCGTGGGTCAAACAGGTGGTGGTTGGGCGCATTATGTAGGGCAAGAAAAACTGCGCCCACAAGCAGGTTGGGCACCCATTGCGTTCGCCTTAGATTGGATGCGCCCACCACGTCACACCAATTCTACTTCTTACTGGTATTTCCATACTGACCAATGGCGTTATGAAACAATGGATGCAGATAGCTTGTTAAGCCCAGCAGGTAAAGGTAAAAACAAAGGTAATTCTATTGCCGATTACAATGTCAAAGCAGCGCGTATGGGCTGGTTGCCATCTATGCCAAACTTTAATCGCAACTCCATTGAACTGGCTGAAGAAGCGTTCAAAAGTGGTGCTACGGATGAAGCCTCAGTAGCCAAATACGTAGCTGGGCAACTGAAATCAGGCGATTTGGACGTAGCGTATGCTGACCCTGACAACCCAGTCAACTGGCCACGCAACTTGTTTGTGTGGCGCGCCAACCTCATTGGTACGTCAGCCAAAGGTCATGAATACTTCTTAAAACACTTACTGGGCGCACAAAATGGTGTGTTGCAAGAAGGTGGCGCAGGTAATAACAATAAAGAAGTGAAATGGCATGATGATGCACCCATCGGAAAACTAGATTTAATGGTGGATATTAACTTCCGCCTCAATTCTACAGGCGCATATTCTGACATTATTTTACCTACCGCCACTTGGTATGAAAAAAATGACCTGAATACCACAGACATGCACCCGTTCATACATCCGCTGTCTGAGGCGGTATCGCCAGGTTGGGAATCTAAATCTGATTGGCAGATTTTCAAAACACTAGCAAAAACCTTCTCGCCACTGGCTGAAAAACATTTAGGCACCAAAAAAGAAGTGGTGGCCTTGCCCATGCAGCATGATTCAGCGGCAGAGTTGGCACAACCTTTTGGCGAAGTGAAAAACTGGAAAGAGGGCGATTGTGAGCCTATTCCTGGCAAAACCATGGCGATTATCAAACTGGTTGAGCGTACTTACGGCGATACGTACCGTAAATTTATTGCGCTTGGGCCATTGATGACTAAGCTAGGCAACAACATTAAAGGCATTGATTGGAACACCGACCAAGAGTACGAGGAACTTAAAAAACACAATAGCACGGTGAAAGAAGCAGGCATTTCTTTTGGTATGCCTTCACTGGCTGAAGACATTGAAGTGTGTGATTCTGTGATGCGCTTAGCCCCTGAAACCAATGGCGAAGTGGCGCATAAATCATGGACTTCACTCTCTAAAAAAACAGGCATTGATCACCATCATTTATATGCTGGTCGCCATGAAGATAAGTTCACTTTCAAAGACATTCAAGCGCAACCACGCAAAATTATTACCGCACCTACTTGGTCTGGCATTGAGTCTGAGAAAGTGTCTTAC
>JAKQTB010000149.1 GCA_029569495.1 Pseudomonadota bacterium
GCCCAACGCTCAGCCAGTGCCGCCAAAGAGATTAAAGAACTCATTACGGATTCTGTTAACAAAACCGCCGAAGGCACCCAACAAGTCGAGAATGCTGGTCACACCATGCAAGAGATTGTTACCTCCGTCAAACGCGTCTCAGACATCATTGGTGAAATTGCTGCGGCTTCGCAAGAACAAAGTGCCGGCATTGAACAAGTGAACGAAGCCATCATGAAAATGGACGACGTCACCCAACAAAACACCGCCCTGGTAGAAGAAGCCGCTGCCGCTGCTGAATCCATGCTCGAACAAGCTGACGAACTCATGAACGCCGTCAGCGTCTTCCAACTGGACAATGAAACACCGCAACGCCGCACCACAACCGAGCGTCGCAGCAAACCCAACCCGATGCGCGCCAACACTGCCAGCCTCAAACCGGCTCCAGCCAAAACGGTGAAAGTGGCCACCGTTAAAACCGGCACCGATGACGGCGAATGGGAAGAGTTTTAAGGCAGTAAAACACATCAAAATCAGTCTGAATTCACCCACAACCTTTTTCGATGCCCTGTGATCCAAGCAAATAATGGCTCGCAGGGCAGTGTTTTTTGCTCGGTTGTTTTTTCGAAATTAAATTGTGCTGTTTAATGCAGGTAAATACAAAAATTTACATCTTATGAATTACGCCTACTTTATGGTTTTATTGTAGTTATCAGCTTAGTACATTGAGGCGTAATATCAATTTGATTACCGATTTCTGGTGCATGAATGAACATTTCTAAAACAAATCAATATTTATGGTTAGTGTTGACTGGCTGCATTTTTGTGGGCGAGCTCATTATTATGTGGGTATTGAATGCCTTGCCGGCGTTGAACCCCTGGCTAGGGTCGTTCGTCGATGCAAGTTTGCTTTCTATTTTTGTTGCAGTGCTAATGTATATCTTTGTTTTCCGTAATATGAAAAAAGCCGTTGCAGATAAATTTAGAGCAGAAGAACAATTGCGCCTTGTTTCTGTCGCGTTTGAAATGCAAGAAGCTATTATGATTACAGATGCAAATGCCAAAATTTTACGTGTGAATCGAGCTTTTGAAAAAATCACAGGATATTCCGAGCAAGAAGTTATTGGAAAAAATCCAAGCATTTTGGGATCTGGTTTGCATGACCATGCGTTTTATGCAAAGTTATGGAGTGACTTGCTGAGTCATGGAATTTGGAAAGGGGAAATGTGGGATAGAGGCAAGAACGGTGAAATTTATTCTAAGATTGCCACGATTTCTGCCGTGAGGAATGATAAAAATGAAACCGTGCAGTATATTGCAGCCTTTACCGATAACACAGCCCATAAAAAAGCTGAAAATGAGATTTACCGCCTCGCCTTTTACGATGCGTTAACAGGCTTGCCAAACCGCCGATTATTGCTTGATCGCTTAAGTGTTGCGCTCTCAGCCTCTGCGCGAAATCAGAAATATGGTGCGTTAATCTTTTTGGATTTAGATAACTTTAAAACACTTAATGACACGCTAGGCCATTATTTTGGCGATATGTTGCTGGTTGAGGTGGCCAAGCGACTCAAAATGAGTGTGCGTGAAATGGACACCGTCGCCCGTTTAGGAGGTGATGAATTTGTGGTATTGCTTGAAGACTTAGATGCAGATTTGCAAGAAGCCAGCCGAAAAGTTGCGCAGATTGCAGAGAAATTGCGCGTAAAAATTGCAACGCCTTACCAGCTCAATGAAAATACTCGCCATAGCAGCCCAAGCATTGGAGTGTGCATGTTTTATCGTAATCAGGTGAGTGTGGACGACTTGCTAAAATACGCCGATATGGCGATGTATCAAGCTAAAAACGCAGGTAGAAATCGCGTACGATTTTTTGATCCACACATGCAGCAAGTGGTTGAAACGCGCGCTTTGATGGAAGCTGATTTGCGTAGTGCTATCACCGATAAACAACTCAGCCTTTTTTACCAAGTACAACTTGACCAAACAATGCAGCCGGTAGGGGCAGAGGCGCTATTGCGTTGGCAACACCCAACACGTGGATTTGTGTCTCCAGTTGATTTTATTCAGATAGCTGAAGAGAGTTCTTTGATTTTAGAAATTGGCGATTGGGTGCTGGAGACTGCCTGCCGAGAGTTGGCACGTTGGAGTCAGCATGAGAAAACGCGCCATTTAGTGTTGGCAATCAATATTAGTGCGCAACAATTTATGCAAACAGATTTTGTTGAACACGTCGCCGAAGCGGTAAAGGCGCACCAAATTAATCCGGCATGCCTAAAACTGGAGTTAACTGAAAGTGTCGCGTTAGGTGGGTTGGATGTTGTAGTGACTAAAATGCTGGCATTAAAGCATGGCATTGGTGTGACTTTGTCATTGGATGACTTTGGCACTGGTTACTCTTCACTGTCTTATTTGAAAAAATTGCCGTTTAACCAAATTAAAATTGACCGCAGTTTTGTGCGCGATATGTTAACCGACACGAGTGATGCCATGATGGTGAAAAACATTATTGATATGACGCACAACTTTGGTATGCAAGTGATTGCAGAAGGGGTTGAAACCGAACAGCAACTAGCCTTGTTGCGCGAGTACGGTTGCTTGTCGTATCAGGGCTATTTGTTTAGCAAACCTTTACCTGTGGAAGAATTTGAAATGCTCTTAAATAAAGACGCAGTAGGTCGAGTATAAGTTGGTGAGTTGCGGTTATCGCAACTCACCAAAAGTAAATATTACTCTTTACCGATTTGGTAAACTTCTTCCTCGTGCTCGAGCACTTTGCCCGTAATTGCATTCACTTCAACTTCAATTTCTTTGCCATCAGCAGTTTTTATATCAAACTCATATGATGGGGTGCCGTCAGATTCAATAGAGTACTCCCGTTCAACTACTGTACCAGGGAAAGCCGCTAAAGCAGTTTTTTCTGCATCCGCCTCGCTTACTTTAGCCTTGTCTTTAAATGCTGGCACATTGGCATCTTCAACTTCAATTTCTTCTTCAATAATTTTTCCAGTAATCGCACTCACTTCGACTTCGTACTCGGTGCCATCCGCAGCCCTAATGTCAAATTCGTAATGTGGTTTACCATTTGATAATTCAAGTTCTACAGTTTCTACGTCACCAGCGTGTTTAGCGAGCGCTGTTTTTAAAGCCTGTTCAAAACTAACTTTAGTTTTTGGAATTTTTAATTCTGCTGAAGCGATGCCAGCTGTCATTGAAAGAGCGGCTGCAATAGCAGCTGATAGCATTAAATTGTTTTTCATAGTAAAGCTCCATTTTTGATGATAATAGTCAGCGTGTATAAAGATTTTGTCTTACACACGCAGACGCATTTTATCAAAAATTTATATAACTATAAATGATTTAAATCAAATAAGTTATAACCATTTTGGTTGTATTGAGCCGTATTTTGATTGTTAACAACCAAATCTATAAAAAATAAATTTAGTTGATTAAATTAGCGCAGGCAATGCCACTTCTAATTGCACCTTCTATGGTCGATGGGTAATCTGCGTAAGTGTAATCGCCCGCCAAAAACAAGTTAGGCTGAACCGTTTTGTTTGATGGTCTAGCCAAGTTTGGAACGCATGAAAAAGTAGCGCGCTTTTCAGCAATAACCTTATTCCATAACGGTTTTGGTAAGTTAGGAAATACCTGGTGAAGTTCATTGGCTACTTTTAGCGCCAGTTCTTCATGACTAAGCTGTTGATGAACGCCGCTGGCACTCACAACAACTGACACTAAGCCATTTTGGCCACACAACTGGCCTTTATCAAAGGCCCATTGGCTAATGTTTTTTGTAAAACCTGTCATGATGTTGGGTAATTTAGTGTCAGTCGGATACTGCAAATAAATCGTGAAAATGGGCTGGAAGCCAAAAGACTCCGTCACAACCAAGGTGTTTTGTAGTTTTGGAAAAGCGGTCAGCAAGTTGTTTAGCTGAGATGGCGGCGTAGCAATGATGATATGGCTGAACGCGAGGTGTTCTCTTCCACTTGAAATCGTGTATAGGCCATCATTTTCCATTTTTAATTTGCGAACGCGGTTATCAAGCTTGATGGTGCCACCTTTAGCCTGAATGTATTGCGAAAGTGGGTTAGCAATTATTTTTGATAAATCTAATTTTGGAATTAAAAAGTCGCTATTTTTCTTATTGCCGGTAAAGCTGTCACGCAACACATTTAGAAAGATGAGCGTACTTGCCACGGCAATCGGCGTGTTAAGTGCCGCCAGGCAAAGCGGTTCCCAAAGCACTTCTATTAACCTTGCATTTTGATTTTTTGAAAGCAAAAACGCCTCTAACGCGGTGTCAGTGGCAATTTGGTAGCCATTCATTTTAAGTTGCGCCATTAATTTAATGGCAGCGGCACGCTCTGTAAAACTTAAACCTTCGCAACCAAATAGCCCAAATAATAAATTGAGCGGAGCAGGTAACAGCGACTCAGACTTTAATAAAAAATCAGGCGCACTTGAAGCGGAATGCAAGTTAATTTTTAAGGGTACGCGCAAAAAAGCTTCGGCTTCATCAACCCCCACTTTATTGAGTAAATTAAGCGTTTCACGGTACGCGCCCAATAAAATATGCTGGCCGTTATCCAGCACGTACATCAGGCTGTTATTTTCAACTAACACCGTGCGTGCGCGCCCACCCAAATGCGGGCTGGCTTCAAACAATGTTACAGCATACCCGCGCTCAACGAGCGTTGCCGCCGCACTAAGCCCTGCGCATCCGCCGCCAATAATGGCAACATGTGTTATGCTCATGGGGTCATGACCTTGCGTATCATAATCATTAACGTGTTTTTAACCATACTGACAATGCCAAAAAAAGTTTTCGTAATGTACCAAGAGAGGTGCGCGAGTTCAATACTTTTTCGGCGCCGTCTTTTTTAATTTCTCGCAACAATGTGCGGTAAATGGCCGCCATCATGAGGCCAACACGTTGGCTTTTTCGGTCGTCTATAGGGAGTGCATTCAGCGCGCGGTCATAGTAGCTTTCTGCCCGTTCAATCTGAAAATCCAGCAACTGTTTTACCGATTCTGTTTCATGGCTGTTAAGAATATCTTCTTCTGTGACCTTAAATTTAGCCAGTTCATCTAAAGGCAGGTAAATTCTGTTACGGCGCGCATCTTCACCTACATCACGGGTGATATTGGTAAGCTGAAAAGCCATGCCCAGATCATGCGCATATTTGAGTGTTTTTCGATTGTTAAAGCCAAATATCTGTGCAGAAAGCAAACCCACCACGCTGGCCACGCGGTAACAATAGAGTTGCAACTGCTTAAAGTCTGCATAGCGATTAAAACTCAAGTCCATTTCCATCCCATCGATGATTTCCGCAAAATGCTCGGCATCAAGTTGATAGGTTTGAATGGGCGTTAGCAATGCTTTTGTAATCGGGTGTTGTGGCTGGTGCGCATATAGGTTTTTAATTTCATCACGCCACCAGTTCAATTTAGCCTGCGCCACCTGCAAGTCACTCACTTCGTCCACAACATCATCTACCGCGCGGCAAAAAGCATACAGTGCCGTAATGGCCTCGCGCTTAGGCTTGGGTAAAAACATAAAACTAGAATAAAAGCTTGAGCCGCTTTTAGCAGCTTGCTCTTGGCAGTATTGCTGGGGTGTCATGAGTAACGTCGTGCCTATTAAATTCTAAAAAGTGCTTTGAGAAATATCACAAGCCAATCGCCACCGTGCAGGCGAGGGCGCTGGTTAAATATATCACCTTTTACCACATTGATTTTATGAATGATACGCTCACCACCGGCAATAATCATCCGCATTTCAAAGCCAATTCTGCCTGTTAAAATTCTGCCCAATGGTTTGCCTGCTTGCATTAAAGCTTGCACGCGGTTTAAATTAAATTGCATAAACGCTTGCCATTGCGCGTTAATGGGCGCTTGGTGATTCACCCACGTGTATAAGTCTTGTTCTGTAATGCCGAATTGTGCCAACTCATCTTGGCACATGTAAATGCGTTGTTTGCCATCATTTTTATTAAAATCAATCGCAATATCCTGCAAAAAATTAATCATTTGTAGCGCGCTGCAAATATGGTCTGAAAGAACGATGTTGTTTTCGTTTGATTGTCCGTAAAGATGCAACATCAACCGACCGACAGGGTTGGCAGAGCGTGTGCAGTAATCTAACACCTCGCCATAATGTTGGTAACGCGTTTTGATAACGTCCTGACGGAATGCGTCTAATAAATCAAAAAAAGGCGCATAGGGTAATTTCCTTGCCTTAATCATTTCACCCAAGGTTAAAAAGAATGGCGTTTTTGGCTTGATATAGGCTTGCAGTAAATCAAGTTCATCGCGAAAGCCATCCAGTAAAGCCAAACGTTCATCTGTACTTAAATGACCTTCATCAGCAAAATCATCGGCCTGCCGCGCAAAACTGTAAATCAAGCCAATTGGCGCGCGTAAATCTTTGGGCAAAAAAACCGACGCAACGGGAAAGTTTTCGTAATGTTGATTGGCTAGCGCAATGCTTTGCGTGGTGATGTGATGCTGGCTTGTACTTGATTGTTGCTGATTCTGCATGCTGTGAGTATGCCATAAATTATGCGTATTTTTTTTCATGAAATGTAGTCAGGCGCGATAAAAAACCAATTTTTATGTCAATTATTGAGTAAGCTTTGCTAAAATCAGGCTTAAATCACATTCGTAAAGAGAACCGTATGCTGGCAATCATTGGGGGCACTGGCCTTACACAACTGGATAACTTGGAAATTACGCGCCGCCAGATTGTGCGTACACCCTATGGTGAACCCTCTCAACCGCTTCTGTTTGGCGAAATAGAAGGGCGTGAAGTCATCTTTTTAGCTAGGCACGGCAATGGCCATACCATTCCACCGCATCAGGTAAATTATCGCGCCAATATTTCTGCGCTGCATTTACAAGGGGTGACAGAAATTGCAGCAGTGGCCACGGTCGGTGGCATTCACGCTGATTTAGCGCCTGGTTCAATTGTGATGCCGCATCAGATCATTGATTACACACATGGCCGTAAAAGCACTTTTTTTGATGGCATTGATTTACCGGTGAAACACATTGATTTTACCGACCCTTATTGCGCTATCATGCGCAGTAATTGGCAGCAGGCCGCCCACAGTATTGATGAAACCATTATTAATCATGGTGTATACGCGGCCACGCAAGGCCCACGTTTAGAAACGGCTGCTGAAATTAATCGCCTAGAGCGCGATGGCGCAACGATTGTCGGCATGACAGGGATGCCCGAAGCCGCTTTAGCCCGTGAATTAGGGATTAGTTATGCGGCCATTTGCCCGGTGGCCAACCAAGCGGCAGGGCGGGGTAAAAGTCTGCATGGCATACAATACGAAGAAGTGATTGAAAACCTTAACCAAACCATGGTACGCGTGCGCAACATTATCGGTGCACTGGTAAAACTCAATGGGCTTTGCAAAATCAATACGCAGAAAAAATAGTGACAGGCTTGCGTATCAATCAATATAAAGAGGCCTTTATACCACTTAAAATAAGTTGAAATATTTTCTGAAAATTGTCTAAATCCGTCATTCCCGCGTAGGCGGGAATCCAGTCAATTTTCAAGATTACTGATTGTAATTAAATCCTTTAACCATTTGCCAAGCCTAGATTCCCGCCTACGCGGGAATGACGAGATTGTAATTTTTTTAGTTAAAAAGTGCCTTGTGGAAAAGGCTCAGAAAGTAAATTTAGAATATGGCCGTTAAACCAGTACTTCGCATGGGTGAACCATGTTTATTGCAACAAGCACAACCTGTCACGCAGTTTGATTCTCCTGAATTGCAAACACTCATTCATGATTTAGAAGACACCATGAAATTCATGAATGGCGCAGGCATCGCTGCCCCACAAATCGGCGTGAGTTTACGCGTAGTGATTTTTGGCCAAAAACCGACGCAAGATGAGGGTGAGCAAAAGAACCCACGGTATCCAGATGCCGATGTTGTACCCTACACCGTGCTGATCAATCCTGTGATTACCCCCGTAGGTCATGCAATGGCGACCGATTGGGAAGGCTGCCTATCCGTGCCGGGTATGCGTGGCTTGGTCCCCCGTTTTGAGCGTATCCATTACAAGGGTCTTGACCAATACGGCAACACCATCGACCGCTTAGTCAGCGGCTTTCACGCGCGCGTAGTGCAACATGAGTGCGACCACCTTGATGGTGTTTTGTACCCAATGCGCATTCCCGACTTAAAAGATTTTGGCTATACCAGCGTTTTCTTCCCTAATCAAGAGATGCAAGACGAGTAGAAAAACTGCACTTTTATAAGCAATCAAAAATACGTATTTATCGCAATTTAATCCTCCAACCTTTTTTGATGCTCTGCGAGCCTTTATTTATATGGCTTCCAGAGCATTTATTTTTTCTCGGTGAATAATTCAACGTCAATGGCATTTAAGTAGCACTTAAAAATAGTGCAATTTAGCAATACCAAACAACAATGAATTTAATTTAAATTTTGGTGTTGGAATCGGGTGTCGATTGAATGATGTTCAGTACAAAAATTAACGATAATTTCCGCGTTGTAGATATGCTAACAGTTTGTAAATAAATGTAATTTCAATGTAAATAATAATTGCGCATTGACAAGTTCGTCGTTAATATTGCATCGTCTATTAGAGTAGTTTCTATAAATTGACGGTAACTGATTCAAATATAAGGCAAAATTAAATTGCTGGCGGATAAATGCTAGTACAAGTTGTGAGAAAAATTAAGAAATTAGCCGCCATTCAATGTCGGCTTAAAATAAAGTACTAAATAATAAGATTTAAGCTTAGGGAAATAACAATATGTTAGTAAAAAGTCAAAACATCAATGGTTCATTGGGTCATCGTCTGATGCGCGCTAAATATAGTGTGTTCGGATTGCTGAATCAAAAGGCCAGATTAGCTTTTGCGGTACTTTTACTAATTCCTTTAAGTGCAATGGCGGTGGATATACAGGTCACGAACTATGATGACACGCCTGACCCAGTACCCGCTACCCAAACGGTCACTTATAATATGGTCGTTGAGAATAGCGCTGCCGATACTGCACTAAATGTCGTCGCGAATGCAACAGTGCCTGCGGGGATGACTTTTATTTCAGCGACCCCAAGTGTGGGTAGTTGTTCATTCTCTGCACCCAACGTTCAATGTCCATTAGGCAATCTATTGGGTACGTTGGGGGGTGGTGCTCCAGTCACAATTGCAATTGTGATGCGAGCAACCGCTGCGGGGGGAAGTAGCGTTTCAAGTACAGCTTCTGCGACCACAGATTCGGGTGATACAAACCCGGGCAATAACAGCTTGCCGCCACAAACAACTACCATTACCAGTGGTGCTGATCTGGCCTTAACAGTAAGTGACTCTCCTGACCCTGTAAATGGTTCAGGAGTAATTACCTACACCTTGTTATCAGAAAATTTGGGGCCTGATAGTGTAGTCAATGCACGCATTGTAAATACGCTGCCACCCAGCGTAAGTTACATTTCTGCAACTGGCGCTGGCTGGAGTTGTTCTGTTGCGGGTCAAGTGGTTACTTGTAACCGTGCTGATACACAACCAGCGGGTGTGTTACCTCAACTTGTGATTCAGGGTCGTGTCAATGTGGGTAGCGGTAATATTACTAATTCGGCCACAATTGATAGCCCAGCTACGCCAGATGGACTGCCAGGTAATAATACGGTAACAACTAACACAGCGGTGAATCCGGGTGCGGATGTGCAGATTACCAAAGGCGTAAGTCCAAACCCAGTGATAGCAAATCAAACGGCTACCTTTACGTTAAACACTACCAATAATGGCCCTTCAGTTGCTAGTAATGTTCAGGTTTTAGATAGTTTGCCATCCGGGTTCACAATTTTAACGGCAACAGGCGCAGGTTATACTTGTGGGATTTCAGGTCAAGATGTTACTTGTGATCGAGCCACTTTTGCCTCAGGTGCTAGCAGCACGATTACAATTACTGCGACTGCGCCTGCAGTAGTGCCGCCAGCGGGGCTATCTACCAGCAACACGGCCACCATCGCAACTTCTACATTTGACGGAAATAATGCTAATAATACTGGTACTGTAAACTTTACCGTTAATCCCGCGCAGGCAGATTTGTCAATCACTAAGGCTAAAACACCTAGCCCTGTAGCGCAGGGTAGTAATATGAGCAGTACGATTATCGTACGCAATAATGGGCCGTTAGCTGCAACATCCCCTGTTGCTATGACAGACAGTTTGTCTTCAGGTGAAACATTTGTAAGTGCCAGCGGCACAAATTGGACGTGCGCACATTCTGGCCCAAATCCGGGCGGTATTGTAACCTGTTCTTATGTGAATTTGCCAGTGGGTGTCAACTCGTCTCCCTTAACAATTGTGACAACAGCAACTAATACAGGTAATTTAGAGAATCAGGCTTGTACGGGAGGGAGTGCAATAGGTGGTAATACACACCCAGAAGGGGATGTGAACACAGTAAATGATTGCGCAAACGCCACGAGTAACTCAACAGGGCAAATTGCTGATTTGGCCATTGTGAAATCAATTCCTGATGCTGGTGATAACCCACTTTTACCAACAGACAACAGCTTAACTTATCGATTAACCATTAGTAATAGTGGCCCCAATACTTCAACCAATGTAGTTGTGACAGATGCAATCCCTATGTATACATCTTCACTAGGGGGGTCAGGTTTTTCTTTCGTAGCCAACGCAGGTAGTGCTGGAGCTGTAGGTTCATGTGCAAACTCTGGAGCAACCGTTACGTGTAATTATAACCAATTGCAAAATGGTGAGACTGCTGTCATTGATATTACGGTTAGTCGTCCATTGTTAGACGGTCCATTTACCAATACAGCAAGTATTACCTCAACAAGTATTGGCGACCCTAACCCTGCAAATAATTCAAGTTCTATAGCAAGTACCGTACAGCCGGTGGCTGATGTTGAAATGACAGGTAAGTCTGTCACGCCAAGTACCGTTCAAGCAGGGGTTAATTCAACCTATGTGTTAACTTTCCGTAATAACGGACCGTCTGTGGCTGAAAATGTTACGGTTACGGATGTATTTAATCCTGCTGTGGGGGATGCCGGTTTTACAGTGATTTCGGTTGCCTCAACTAAAGGCTCATGTGCAGGTTTGGTGGTTGGGACGAGTTATAGTGCGGGTACCCCAACACTCACTTGTAATATTGGTAGTATGAGTCCTGCTGAAGGACAGACGGTAACCATTGTCATTCGCCCGAACTATATGGCTGTTCCGCCTTCTCCACGAACACTAGCAAATACAGCGAGCGTGATTACAACAACAAGGGAGAGTGATGGGCCACCAAGCACGGTGAATACAAATAACAGTAAAAATGGTTTGCTGACAATTACCCCCGCATCGCTGGATTTGTTGATTAATAAAACTGATAACTCGCCATATGGTCCTGACCCTATTGGCTATGACCCCGTGACGCCTGCTAACAATGTGTTTGCATATCGCATTCGCGTCACTAACCTTGGGCCATCCTATGCCACGGGAGTTGTATTCACTGATACGATTACTACTCCAGGCGGCAAAAGCTTAAGTTTCCTTGGTGATACCGCAGTCCTTGGTGTGCCTGCAGCTGGCATTTGTTCTGGTACTGCTAGCCCGTTTTCAGGTTCTGGTGCTTACACGTGTACAGTACCTGCCGGCATTGAAGCTGGCGCAACATATGAGCGAGTGTTGTATTTCCGTGCAGAGAGTTCCCCTGCTGGTGGTGGTGATACATTTAGTGATTCTGTAGTAGTGACCAGTAATGAAGCCGATACAAATGCTGGAAATAACACGGCTGTAGAGAGCACAACGGTGCGGGTGCGCACTGACTTGGCGGTTACAAGCAAAACAGCAACGCCAAATCCAGTTAACTTAAGGGAACCATTCAACTG
>JAKQTB010000171.1 GCA_029569495.1 Pseudomonadota bacterium
CCACTTTGATGTGGCCGAGTTAAGCCGTATTGCCAATGAACTTTATGCAGAAGGCTTTCCAGCAGGCTCGCCGTTTGCACAAAAAGAGGATTTTCCATCGAATGCATCGCTCAACCCTGTGGCGGTCAATGCGGTGCTGCCCAGTCCCAATATCATTAGCGACCCAGTGCAAACGCCAACGCCTTCGATATTTTCAGCGGTGCCAAGTGTGGCTTCTGGCGTACCAAATTTATCGCCCACAGATGTGACTAATACTGGCTACACCAATCAATTGCCCATTAGCGGGGTGTTTGATATTGCGCAGTTGCTTGGCGGTATAGATGACCCTTATCAGGCGGAGTTGAATCAACTGTTGGGTGGATTAGACAGCCAATCTGGCATTAGTAGCGCAGGAACTAACCAAAAGTCTAGCCAAGCTTTCAGCCAAACTACAAGCCAAGCAGGCGCTGCGCCCTATTATTTTTTACAGGACTCACCTCACCAGCAAGACGCTGCGGTTGCAGGGCCAGTCGCCAGTGCGCATCCACCATTTGATGCCAATTTAGTACGTAAAGATTTTCCTATTTTGCGCGAGTTGGTGAATGGACGCCCGCTGATTTGGTTTGACAATGCCGCTACCACGCAAAAACCTCAGGCGGTGATTGATCGGATTTCATATTTTTATGCACATGAAAATTCTAACATTCACCGTGCCGCGCATGAGTTAGCCGCGCGTGCCACCGATGCCTATGAAGGTGCGCGTGAAACGGTGCGCCGTTTTATTAATGCGCCATCAGTAGATAACATTGTGTTTGTGCGCGGGACGACTGAAGCGATTAACCTAGTCGCCAAAACTTGGGGCAAAAAGCATATTGGTGAGGGCGATGAAATTGTGATTTCACACCTTGAGCATCACGCTAATATTGTACCTTGGCAGCAGCTATGCCAAGAAACTGGTGCCAAGCTAAAAGTAGCGCCAGTGGACGATAGCGGTCAGGTGTTGTTAGCGGAATATCAAAAACTACTCACTTCGCGCGTCAAGTTGGTGTCATTTACGCAAGTGTCTAACGCCTTGGGTACGGTTACACCTGCCGCGCAGATGATACAAATGGCGCATGCCGCAGGCGCAAAGGTGCTGTTGGATGGCGCGCAGTCTGTGTCGCACATGCGTACAGATGTGCAAGCGCTAGACCCTGATTTCTTTGTGTTCTCTGGGCATAAAGTGTTTGGCCCCACAGGCATTGGTGCGCTTTACGGCAAAAAAGAAGTGTTAGACGACATGCCAGCTTGGCAAGGTGGTGGCAATATGATTCAAGATGTAACGTTTGATAAAACCGTCTATCATGAAGCGCCCGCGAAGTTTGAAGCAGGCACAGGCAATATTGCGGATGCGGTTGGTTTAGGTGCGGCTTTAGAATATGTGGAACGGATTGGCATTGATAACATCGCCCGCTACGAACATGAATTGCTGGAATACGCCACAGCAGCCATGTGCAAAGTTCCGGGCTTGCACTTGATTGGCACGGCAAAAGAAAAAGCCAGCGTGCTGTCTTTCAAGCTTGATGGCTATGAGAGTGAAGAAGTGGGTGCGGCCTTAAATAAAGAGGGTATCGCGGTACGTTCTGGCCACCATTGCGCGCAGCCGATATTGCGGCGTTTTGGGGTTGAAACGACCGTGCGGCCATCGTTAGCGTTTTATAATACCACGGCAGAAGTAGATGTGATGGTGAGTGCATTATTGCGCCTGACCTCACATAAAGCGCCTGGCGGACTATAGTAAAGCATCACAATTTTGAAAAAAATCCGGCATCAGTGACTTTTACTGATGCCGGAATGAGGTTAGGGAGATAACGACGCTTCCTTAAGTGTTAAGCCACAAGCACTTTTTCCTACAGTTTTACAACGACACGCATTGAATTAGACTTGTGATAGCGCCTGTTCTAGATCTTCAATAATATCTTCTACATTTTCAATGCCTACAGAAATACGGACCATATCCTCACTCACTCCAGCTTTCTTGAGTTCTTCTGCATTTAATTGACGGTGCGTGGTGGTGGCAGGGTGACAGGCTAAGCTTTTGGCATCCCCAATATTCACCAAGCGTGTGATAAGTTTAAGGGCATCAATAAAACGTGTGCCGCCTGCTATGCCATGCGCTACACCAAACGTTAAAATACCTGATGCTTTGCCACTCAAATATTTGTGTACCAGTGCGTGTTCTGGGTGATCACTTAATCCTGCGTATTTCACCCATTTCACTTTTTTATGCTGTTTTAAATATTGTGCCACGCGCAGTGCGTTGTCGCTATGGCGCTCTATGCGCAAGGCGAGCGTTTCAAGGCCTTGCAAAATCAAAAACGTATTAAATGGGCTGAGTGCCGCGCCAGTATTGCGTAGCGGCACTACGCGCGCACGGGCAATATAAGCAGCAGGACCTAAGGCCTCAACATAATTGACACCGTGATAGCTGGGGTCTGGCGTATTGAGAACGGGAAAACGTGCTTTGTGTTCGCCCCACGGAAATTTACCGCTATCAATAATAATGCCACCAATCGAGTTGCCATGCCCGCCAATATATTTGGTGAGTGAATGCACCACAATATCTGCGCCATGTTCAAAAGGGCGGTGCAAAATGGGCGTGGCAACGGTGTTATCGACCACCACTGGCACGCCATGCTTGTGCGCTATTTTGCTAATGGCGGCAATATCAACAATATTACCAAGCGGATTGCCAATCGATTCGGCAAACACGAGTTTGGTTTTGCTATCAATGAGTTTTTCTAGCGCGGTTGGGTCGTTGTAATCAAAAAAGCGTACTTCAATGCCTTGTTTGGGTAAGGTATGGGCAAATAAATTATAAGTACCGCCATAAAGCGTTGAAACTGAAACAATATTATCGCCAGCCTCAGCAATGGTTTGAATCGCATAAGTGATGGCCGCCATGCCAGAAGCCACAGCCAGCGCACCAATACCGCCCTCTAAGGCGGCTAGTCTTTGCTCAAGCACCGCGGTGGTGGGGTTCATAATGCGCGTGTAAATATTGCCTTGCACTTTGAGGTCAAATAAATCTGCTCCGTGTTGCGTATTATCAAACGCATAAGAAGTGGTTTGATAAATGGGCACAGCCACTGCTTTAGTGGTGGGTTCTGGGCTGTAACCTGTGTGAATGGCAATGGTTTCTGGTTTCATTTCAACTTAACTCCTAATTAAATTAAAAATTTTTAACTTGCTACGCTTACGCTTAATCTTGCGGTTTAATCTTGCGCTTTAATCTTGCGGTTTAATCTTAACCCTAGATTGCACAATATGAATCATATTTTTATGCATTAAATTGTGCGAGAAAAAATATCTGCCCTGTGATCCCTTATTTATAAGGCTTGCAGGGCAGCTAAAAAGGTTGTGGCAAGAATTTGACTAAAATTATTACTTTAATGATTGTATTGTTTATAAATTTTCTAAGGTTTGGTATAAGGCATAGGGTGCGTAACCATCCCATTTTTGCTGCGCTTTTGGTGAGGCATTATTTGCTTTGTTGGCGGCTTGCACGGGCGCAGATTTAATTTCAGTAATCTCATAAAATGCAATCGAGGCCACGGTGGCTTCAAAGAGAATAAAGCTTAAAAATAGGGCAGATATTTTGCTACTAAACGCGTTTTTCATGATTAGGCTCCTTATTTGAAATAAGTTAGGATCTATTCGCGATAGCCGCTGTGTTTCAAAATGGCGCTTTGGTGTGCAGCCGAGGGTGGAATAGATCAATGCGGTAATAAAAATGGATGGTTGATTGTCTTTCGACAGGCATCCACCAATGTATTGCCTATTTTTTCAAGTTTGGCCTGAAGTTGTGCAGCACCGTTGCCGGTATAGATGACTTTTAAGCCACGTTTGGCCGCCGTACGTTTAATGCTGTAGGTAAAAGAGTGGCTAATCCAGTCGGTAATCAATACGATTAAACGTGTGTTTTGTGGAATGACTTTATGGCCGTCACCTGCTTTTCGGCCAGACCAATGATGAATATGATCTACGCCATGATGACTTAATACTTGTTTGATGCCATCTATCTGGTCACCGCCAACGATTAAAACTGAACGCATGGTAAGCGCCTCCTGTAAAAACTCAGCATCAAATTTTGTTTGATGCTGAGGGATAACAATTTAACGGAATAACAATTTAACTGAGTAAGTTATTTCTGGTTACTTTTGATAAATTTGGTCAAATGTGCCGCCGTCAGAAAAGTGTGTTTTCTGCGCTTTTTGCCAGCCGCCAAATACATCATCAATTTTAATCAAATTCACTTTTGGAAATTGACTCGCATATTTTTCAGCATATTTAGGGTTGGTTGGGCGGTAGTAATGCTTGCCTGCAATGTCTTGGCCTTCGTCAGAGTACAAATACTCTAAGTAAGCTTTTGATACCGCTTCAGTGCCATGTTTTTTGGCATTTTTATCAACCACAGTCACGGGTGGCTCAGCCAAAATTGATAGTGTAGGTACAACAATTTCAAATTTATCAGGGCCTAGTTCTTTTAACGCTAAGAATGCTTCGTTTTCCCATGAAATAAACACGTCACCAATACCACGCTCAACAAATGTTGTGGTTGATCCACGCGCACCAGAGTCAAGCACCGGCACATTGGCAAACAGTTTCTTCACGAAATCTTTGGCTTTACCTTCGTCATTATTGTTATTTTTAAGTGCGTAAGCCCAGGCAGCCAGATAATTCCAGCGTGCGCCACCAGACGTTTTTGGGTTGGGTGTAATCACAGAAACACCAGGTTTTACTAAATCATCCCAATCTTTGATTTTCTTAGGATTGCCTTTGCGCACCAGCAGCACAATGGTTGAAGTGTAAGGCGAACTGTTATTTGGTAAACGTGCCTGCCAATCTTTAGGAATTAACTTGGCTTTTTCGTGAATGGCATCAATGTCATAAGCCAAAGCGAGTGTAACGACGTCCGCTTGTAAGCCATCAATCACCGCACGGGCTTGTTTACCAGCGCCACCATGTGATTGTTTAACGCTGAAGTTGTCACCCGTTTTTGCTTTCCAATGGGCAGCAAAGGCTTTGTTAAAATCAACATACAACTCGCGCGTTGGGTCATATGATACGTTTAAAATTTCAACGTCTTTTGCAAATGCGCTAGATGGCGCCGTTACGCCAAACACCGCTGAAAATAATGCGATTGCTAAAAGTGTTTTTTTCATGTGTAATCCTTCAATAATTTAATGTGTAAATGTTTTCTTGATGTTGCTTAAATACATTTCATCATCATGTTTTTTTAATCTATTTAAATTTAACTTATCCCGCATGTTTGAGCATTTGGGATAAGCGATTTACTAAAATTCAAGCCGTTAGAATGCGACTTGTTGTTAGAAAGCAACTTATTGTTAGAACGCAACTTGGAAACGTGCTAACAATGCATCTTCATCTTCACGGTCACGTGATCTGTTTGTAGCGTTGTTATTTTGCGTTTGCGCTAAGCCTTTTTGCAGCGCACCACCATCAAAAGACGTGCGCGCATAATTAAGTGCAAGTTTTGCGTTAGTGTTTAAGTACCAGTTCACACCAAGCGTCCAAGTTTCAGCTGACTTAGCGCTTTTCGTTAAATCTGCGAATGAGTTTCCAATAGCGCTTCCTTCAGCTGCATAGGCACCGGCTGCATTTTTGAAAGTGTCGTTATCAAGATTGATTTCACTGTAGCGTGCAACTAACTCCCAGGCACCCCAACCGCCTTTATCTAAATCAAAGTCGGTTTTTGGTTTAACGCCTTTGAAAGACGCATCTTCACCAGTTAATAGATAAGAAACACCGATTTCCCAAGCATCATGCTTAAGATTTTTCTTAGTACCCGGTGTAATCACGGTTGAAGTTCCAGCACCGCCTGCTGAAGCAGAGCCACCGCTTGCCAAGCTCACGTCTTGCGATACTTTTGCATATTCAGCAATCACGCCTAAAGGGCCATTATAGTAATTGGCCTGTGGTGACCAACGAATACGCTGACCATCGGCAATTGCATTGCCCGTGTAGCGGAAGAATGTTTGCTGACCTTCTGTCACGTAACTTGGCAGGCCGTTACGGGTTGCATCGGCAGCAGAAGTATCCGTGAAGTTTAGATTTTTTTCGCCAGTATAATCAGTCCAAGTGCCACCAATACCAAAACCTAAACCAGCAAGGGCTGAGTCTGAATCAATAAATGGCGTAGCAAAAATACGCGCAGTATATTCACGTTCGCCATTGTATTCTGCACCTGTACTGATGTTGCCACCATCCGCAACGCCATTGACAATCCCCACGCCGTAGTTCAATTTATTGCCTAATAAATCACCAGAAACGGTTACACCTAAATCACGATTCGGTAAAATTGCATTGGTCACATAGCTGCGTTCAACAAATTTAATGTCACCACCACCTTGTAAGCGTTCTAGGCCAACAATACTTTTTTGTTTACCCGCACGAATTTTGAATGCTGGGTTTAAGTTAGCTTCAACATAAGCGTCTACTGCTGAAGCACTGCCACCGGCAAATTCTGGCGTAAAGCGGAAACCGTATTTACCAGCCACTTTGCCCTCAATCGTTGGGCGAACGCGGCGTAAAAGTGAAGTATCTTCAGCATTATGAAAGCCATCAGCGTTCAATGTCCCTGCACGCTCATTGCTGCGGCCACGCACATCATTCGCACCATCAAAATAGTGTCGATGGTCAGCTTGTAATAAGCCGCGGAATTTAATTTCATTTTTACCATCGGCTGAACCAAAAGAGAACCCACTCGTACCGGCTTTAATCACTGGCGCAGCTTTTTTATCGGCGGCGGCTGTTTCTTCGTTAATTTCACCTTTACGGGCCAAAACTTTCACTTGTTGGCTTAACTCCTGCACTAAGCCGCGTAGTTCTTCAAGCTCGGTGCTGTCGTTCGCGTGAACGATGGCCGGGAATGAAATAATGCCGCTGGCGATGAGTACGGTGGCAAATTTCGAATAATTGAATTGCATTTTTTTCTCCTTGATTCTAGCTTCCAGCAAACTGGTCAGCCAATGTATATAAATTTAATTTTGTTTATTTCGCCGCTGCCAGTGCAGTAGGTGAAGATTTTGATTTGTCTATTGTGAATCTGATTTTTTCCCGCTTTTCAATTTGCGTAACACGGCCTTCGTGAATAATGATTTCTACTGAACCGAATCCAGTGCCAGATTTCAATTCTTCAATGGCACGTAATACGTCATCAGAAACATCGCGATTGGTTTTTGGTGAAGCTTGAATTGTCATGATTAAGGCCCGTTTCTGTGCAAATATTTAGCAACTCAGGCACTATATAGCGACTTTATAACAATTAAAAAGAATTAGTTATTATATGAATATAGCTAAAGAATATATGAGAAAGGGCTTAGCGCTTGAACTACGGAGTAGAAACAAAAAAAGAAAGTACGGGTTAGTTGATGTTAATAGTGGCTGCCGCGCGGGTAACTGCCACGTATGAGCCTAGCCAGCCTATGGCAATAGCGGCACAAACCATGCCGGCAAACAGCGGCAGATTGATGAGCGCAAGGCTAAAATCGCTATTGTAGAGCGCGGATAACTGCGCAAGCGTTTGGTTGAATATCATGATAAAACCCACGAGCATGACTATAGCGAGTAGCCCGCCAAATAGACCGTATAACATGCCAGCGTATAGAAAAGGCTTACGAATAAAGCTATTGGTGGCGCCAATCAGTTTACTGACGATAATTTCATCTTTTTGCGTCAAAATTTGCATGCGCACCGTGTTGCTGATGATAATGAGCAAGGCCGCGGCCAGTAAGCCGGCAACAATAATAATGATTTGTTTGCCTAAAGCCAGCAGGGCAGACAATCTTTTTACCCATTCGGTATTTAACAGCGCTTGGTCAACGTGTGCTAATGCCTTAAGCTCATCTTTAAGCGCTTCAAGGTCTTCTGGTTTGGATGATTTTGCAAGTACCAAAAAGGCATCGGGCAATGGATTTGTTTTGAGCTCATTGATGACGTTGCTTGACGCACTGTCTTTTTCAGCTTTGTCGCGCAATTGCTGCCACGCTTCATCTTTAGACACAAATTTTACCGATTGAACGGCTTCATTTTTGTTAAGCGCGTCTTTCACGTTTGCAATGGCCGCGCTGTCGGCATCGAGCTTTAAAAATACACTGATTTCATTTTCATCTTGAATATGATTCGCAAATGATGAAATATGATTCACACCCAAGTAAAACAAACCCGGCACACACAGTGCAGCGGCAATCACCAAACTAATCATCAAGGTTGATAGCGCATTTTGGCGCATGCGGCCCAATACTAGTTTGAGGGCTTGGCGATGGTGGTTAAGTGCGGTGCTGATCATATTTTTGCTCATGCAGTGAACTGCTCGGTGGCTGCAACGTTAGTTTGCTTTAAGGTGCCGTGGTCTAAATGCAGCAGTCGATTTTGTGTTGCGGTGCGATTAAGTGCATCGTGTGTGGCCATAATCACCGTCACGCCCACTTGATGAAACGCCTGAAAAATCGCCATAATATCTGCCGCATAATTGGCATCTAAATTGCCGGTCGGCTCATCGGCAATCAAAATAGAAGGTCTGCTTACCACGGCGCGGGCAATCGCAAGCCGTTGCTGCTCGCCGCCAGATAATGTAATCGGCATGGCTTTTTCTTTATTGAGCAAACCAACTTTATCGAGCGCTGCGCGTACACGCTTGGCCGCCTCAAGCCCTGTAATGCCGTTAATGTGCAAGGGCAACACGACATTTTCAAAGCAGTTGCGGTCATAAAGCAGTTTATGGTCTTGAAAAATCAAGCCAAAGCGCCGGCGCATAAAAGGAATGGCTGATTCTTTCAATTGGCTGATATTTTGATTGGCAATCAATACCGTGCCGCTGGAAGGGCGCTCAATGGCCGCAATGAGTTTAAGCAGCGTACTTTTACCCGCACCTGAGTGTCCCGTAACAAACACAAATTCACCCGCTTCAATAGTAAAGCTGGCGTTTTTTAAAACTTCATTGCTACCAGGGTAGCGTTTGGTCACTTGGTCAAATTTAATCATGCTGAGATACTACTTTATATTGCAGAAGATTATAGCGCTAAATCTGTGTAGCGCTCAAAAATTGCCGCGTACTTTGGGTGCTGCAAATAGCAAATTGCGCGCGAATATTTTTGCAAAAATGCGCTTAATTTACCCCGAGGATTTTTTTATGCTCTGCGAGCCTTTATTTATAAGGCTTCCAGAGCATCGAAAAAGGTTTCGGTGTATAAAAGCCTATTTTGATGATTTTAATTGCGCAATAAATTGCAAATTATTCGCTGTTTGCGCAAGGCTTTTTAACAGAAATTTTAATCAAACATTTTATTCAAACATTTTATTCAAACATCGCATCAATAAATTCATGCGCATTAAAAGGCCGTAAATCATCAATACTTTCACCCACGCCAATAAAGCGAATTGGAATAGGGCGGGCCTGCGCAATGGCAGCAATGACGCCACCTTTGGCAGTGCCGTCCAGTTTGCTTAATACCAAGCCAGTCACGCCCAGTGCATCATCAAAAATTTTGACTTGAGAAACCGCATTTTGGCCAGTATTGGCATCGAGCACCAATAGTACCTCATGTGGTGCGCCCGGTAGCGCTTTGTCCATCACGCGTTTAACTTTGGCAATTTCGTCCATTAAGTGTAGCTGCGTGGGCAGGCGGCCTGCGGTATCGGCTAATACCACATCAATATTTTTTGCGCATGCCGAGTTAATGGCATCAAACATCACGGCGGCGGGGTCACCACTGCTTTGCGCCACCACATGTACGTTATTGCGCTCGCCCCAAACTTGTAATTGCTCACGCGCGGCGGCTCTAAAGGTGTCGCCTGCGGCAATTAGCACGCTTTTGCCTTGCGCCTGATAATATTTGGCCAGTTTGCCGATGGTGGTGGTTTTGCCAGCACCATTCACGCCAGCTAACATAATAATAAAAGGTTTGTGGGTACTGGTTTCTAGCGGCAGTTGCAGGGGTAAAAGTAAATCTGCCAGCGCGTCTTTAAGTGCCGTTTTGAGTTGTACGGTGTCATCTAAATTTTGCCGTTTCACACGGCCTTTGATGTCATCCAGCAAAAACTGCGTCGCGCCTACGCCCACGTCTGAAGTCAGCAAAATGGTTTCTAGTTCTTCATAGACGTCTGCATCAATTTTACCGCCACTAAAAAGCCCCGAAAGCTGTGAACCCAATTGTTTGCGGGTTTTGCTCAAGCCTTGTTTTAAACGCTCGGTCCAACTCAGGGTAGGTTCAACTGCGGCAGGTGCTTCCACCACTGGTGTCGTGACTACTGAAGTTTCAGCTTTTGGTGCTTCAGGTTGCGGCGCCTCAGGTTGTGGTGGTTTTTTTTTGAAAAAATCAAACATAGTTAATTTTAAGATTCGGCGATTGAATAGGCACTATTTTAGCCTAGTTTTGCGCTGCCTATTAAAGTAACTAAGCGTCTTTACTTGTTGCGGGCATCAAAATATTCAAAAATTGCCATGCCGATTAACATGGCGACAAGAAAAACAATGCCTTTTAGGCTACCTGTGCCTAATAAAACAAATGCCGGCGCAGGGCAAATGCCAACCAGCCCCCAGCCAATACCAAATATTAAGCTACCAATAATCAGGCGTTTATCAATTATGCGAGAGGTTGGCAGGTTCATTGGCAAACCTAAAAAGCTTTTAGTGCGTTTTTTAGCCAATGTGAAAGCAATTAAACCAACCGCTATCGCACCGCCCATCACCAACCCCAGAGAAGGGTCCCATAAGCCAGCAAGGTCAAGAAATGCCAGCACTTTGGCAGGGTTTGCCATGCCAGCCAAAATGAGACCAATGCCAAAAATAAGGCCAGAAAAAAGTGCAAACAATAGGGTGGAGAAATGATTCAAGTTCCTTTTCATTTTTTATGCTCCTAGCAAATGCCGTATGATAAACACCGTTAAAAATCCAGTGCACATGAATGCGAGCGTGGCTACGATTGAACGAGGAGATAATCTGGCGATACCGCACACGCCGTGCCCGCTTGTGCAGCCTGAGCCATAGCGTGCCGCGAAACCTACAATCAGTCCCGCGATGATTAACATAGTAAAATTTGCATCTATGTTGATGCTAGGGAGTGGTTGAAAGCCTTGCCAAACCAGCGGGGCAATAATCAGACCAAGCGTAAATGCAACTCGCCAGCCGATATCATTTTTAGTCGGTTTGAACAGGCCACCAATAATGCCGGTAATACCTGCAATACGGCCGTTCAACAGAATAAAAAGCGCTGCCGAAACGCCGATGAGTACACCCCCAGCTAATGCTGACCAGGGCGTAAAATTAAGCCAGTCGATTGTCAAATGAATACTCCAAAAAAGAAAAAGCCATACGCATGCTGCGTATGGCAAATATGCGTGGTTATTTTAACTTAGAAACGCCAGCCATAAGCAACGCCGAGTGAATCTTCATACATTTTCAGGTTAGCTTCGCCGCCACCAAAACCGGCTGGGATGGAATTATTGCCTTTAACTTTTTCTTCAAACGCGTGCATGTAGGCAAAAGATAACTCGCTATTATTCGGCAACACATACGTTGCGCCCAATGTCACATGGTCTTGTACAACGCCAGGAGCTAAGATGTTAAACAAGGTCTCACTTTTACGAATGGGTTGCGTGGAGTGGTTATAGCCAGCACGCAATGTTAGATTTTCATTGTAGGCATAAAGCGCACCTATTTTCACGGCTGTAACATCACGCCAAGCAAAGCCCGGACCTTTGCTTGAGCCAAGCGGGTTGCCTTTAAGTAATAGATTGTTGATTGAATTGCCCACCGAATCCACATCACTGTATTCAATACGTTGAACATCAGCCGCCAAGGTTAACGCGGGAGTCGCTTTGACTGCCAACCCTACACCGTAAGTGGCTGGAATATCAAAATCACCGCCTTCTGCGAATAAGCCTTTGTAGTCACTAAATTTACTCATCCGTGTTTTGGTTTGGTAGGTGGCACCCAAGGTGACAGCATCGTTGATTTGCCCTATCCAACCAAGATGTAGGCCAAAGCCCGTTGATGAGTCGTGTCCTTTGTTAGTGACCTTGCCTGGGTGCTTGGTGAAAAATGGATTATCAAAATTTTGCAAGCCTGTTGCTTCAAAACGTTGGTATGCTAAATTTAGTGATGCGCCGATAGTGTTTGAAGGTGTTATTTTCCAAGTAACGGTTGGGGCAACAAAAAGCTGTGCTAAATCAACGCCAGCTGGCGACGTGCCGAGTAATGGAATTGCTTTTTTGTAGTCAGTATTCATGCCACCATTGCCATAAACACTCACACCAACGGTGACGTCAGGGTTAATTTGTTTGTTGTAGCCAAATTCTGGAATAATAAAATTTTCAGTGTCATTGGCATCATAGGTGCCGTCAAACATTTTAAAACCACCAGTAGTATTTTCCAGCTTCGTTTCACGTTGCGGTCTAAACCACGTTACTCCAATGTCAAGGCGGTCTCCAACCAAGCCAAGACCGGCTGGGTTGCTGGCCGCAGCTAGCGCATCTTGCGGCAAAGCAATGCCAACACCACCAATACCTTGAGATTTAACGCCATAGCCATGCGCAAAATAGCCATCGGTAGCATAGGCGTGCGTACTGGCTAAAAAAACAAATAAAGGTAATAATCTAGGGCTAAATTTCACAATATATTCCAAGTGGTTTTGTATGGGCTGCAATATAGCAAAGTTTATAATTAAGTCACAATAATATTTGAGTATATATTTAAGCCAATTAGTTATAAAGAAAAGTGTGAACTTGCACGGTGCTTGATTGGTCACAACAGCGTTCATTTGAATAAAAGAACGTTAAATTAATTTAGCAAACTTCAATATCAAGAGAAAAAACGTATGCTTATAAAAAAATTGCTATTTTTATTGCTTGCAACGCCAGCCATGGCGTTGGCCAATACACAAGAATACAAATTAGAAAATGGTCTAAAAATTATTGTGCAAGAAGATCACCGTTCGCCCGTAGTGGTTTCACAAGTTTGGTATAAAGCCGGTGCACTTGATGAAGTGAATGGTAAAACCGGTGTCGCACATGTGTTGGAACACATGATGTTTAAAGGCACAAAAAAAGTGCCGGCTGGGCAGTTTTCACGCAAGATTGCTGCTGCAGGCGGTAGAGAAAACGCCTTTACCAGCCAAGATTACACCGCTTACTTTCAACAGTTAGAAAAATCGCAATTACCGCTTTCGTTTGAATTAGAAGCCGATCGTATGGCGAATTTAAACCTCACCAAAGAAGAATTTGAAAAAGAAATCAAAGTGGTGATGGAAGAGCGTCGCTGGCGTACCGATGACAAACCGCAAGCACAAGTGAATGAGCATTTTAATTCCGCTGCATTTCGAACCCACCCCTATGGGCGCCCCGTGGTGGGTTGGATGAGTGACCTCGAAAACATGCGGGTTGAAGATACGCGTGAATGGTACAACCATTGGTATGCGCCTAATAATGCGGTGTTGGTGGTGGTGGGTGATGTAAAAGCCGATGAAGTGTATAAGCTTGCCAAGCAACATTTTGGCAAGATTAAGCCCAAGGCGGTGCCCGAGCGAAAACCACAAAAAGAACCGCCGCAAATTGGTGAACGGCGTGTAGTAGTAAAAGCGCCTGCTAAATTACCGTCACTGCAAATAGGATTTCATACGCCCGTGCTAAACGACCCAAATCAAGACTGGGAGCCGTACGCATTAGAGATTTTAGCGAGTGTGCTCAGTGGCAATGATTCTGCACGGCTAAATCAAAAGCTGGTACGTGAATCGCAAGTTGCGGTGGATGTAGGCGCAGGTTACGACATGATTGCACGCGGCAGGCAAGGCTTGTTTGAGCTTGCCGGTTCGCCTTCAGAGGGTAAAACCGTTGCAGAATTAGAGGCTGCAATCTTACAGCAAATTGAAAAAGTCAAAGAATCGGGCGTCACTGCAGAAGAGCTTAAACGCGTTAAAGCACAAGTGATTGCGGCCGACGTATATCAACGCGACTCTGTATTTTACCAAGCCATGCAAATTGGCCAGTTAGAACTCACGGGGTTTTCTTGGAAGATATTGAAAGACTACCCCGCAAAATTGAGTGCGGTAACTTCAGAACAAGTGCAGGAAGTGGCCAAAAAATACTTGGTAAAAGATAACATGACCGTTGCTACGCTTGACCCGCAACCGATTGATCCGAATGCCAAGCCCAAAGGCAAACCACACGTACATTAAAATGCAAACCTTGTCGTCATACGTTGTTGTAAAAAGCCTCGAGTACAACGCGTACACGTCGGCTTTCCACGCCTAGACTGACTTAAAGCTTTGCATTTTCATTCACGATAACTAGCAGATTTTAAAAGAGAAAAAAATGTTTAGATACTTAGTTTTTTCATTGGCTTTAATGTTAAGTTTTTCCACCAACGCCGCCGTTAAAATTGACCATTGGCAAACAAATTCTGGCGCACGGGTATATTTTGTTGAAAATCATGATTTGCCAATTGTGGATTTGAGTGTGAATTTTGCCGCAGGCAGTGCGCGCGATTCGGTTGAAAAGTCGGGCTTGGCGGGTATTACTCGTTATATGATGACGCTCGGTGCAGCGGGCCTAAGTGATGAGGTGCTGACCAATCAATTTGCAGACGTTGGTGCAGTGTTGGGTGGTAGTTTTGATGCTGATCGTGCCAGTTTTAAGCTTCGCACGTTAAGTAGCCAAGCTGAGCAAAGTCAGGCTTTGGATACTTTTAAAAAGATTTTGCATCAGCCTGATTTTCCACAAGCGGTGTTAGCGCGTGAGAAATCGCGCATTATCGCGGGTATTCAAGAAGCCGAAACACAACCAGAAAGCATTTCAAACCAAGCGTTTATGTCGGCTTTATATGGCACGCACCCCTACGCGCTAGATGAAAGCGGCACGGTGGTAAGTGTGAACGCCATTGGTAATCAAGATTTGGCGGCTTTTTATCAGCAATATTACAGCGCAAAAGGGGCTGTGATTGCTATGATAGGCGATTTAACGCGTGAGCAAGCAATGAAAATTGCCGATGAAATTGCCGATGGTTTGCCTAAATCGGCCACGCCAGCGCCTATTCCCGCTGTGAGTTTACCGCAAGCCGCTAACGTACAGAAAATTGCGCATCCAGCTTCACAGTCACATATTTTAATTGGCTACCCTGGCATGAAGCGCATTGACTCAGATTACTTTGCGCTTTATGTGGGCAACTATATATTAGGCGGCGGGGGGTTTGTGTCGCGTCTGACTGAAGAAGTGCGTGAAAAACGTGGTTTAGTCTACAGCGTGTACAGTTATTTTATGCCCATGCAAGAAATCGGCCCGTTTCAGATTGGTTTGCAAACCAAAAAAGAGCAGGCTGAAGATGCGCTTAAATTAGTGCATGAAACACTGGATAACTTTATTAAAAATGGCGTGACCGATAAAGAGTTGCAAGCGGCAAAAGCCAATATCATTGGCGGTTTTCCACTACGAATTGATAGTAATGGTAAAATTTTAGATTACTTGAGTGTGATAGGTTTTTATGACCTGCCGCTCACTTATTTAGATGATTACAACAAAAAAGTAGCCGCAGTGACGACTGCGCAAATCAAAGATGCGTTTAGTCGTCGTATTGATACGCAAAAACTGGTGACAGTGATTGTAGGCAGCCCATACGCAAAATAAATAAGATTTAAGATCAATGAAATCAAATACGGTGCGCATTGGCGGCGGCAATTGGCGCAGCCGCCTGATTAAGTTTTCTGATAGCACCGGCTTGCGCCCTACGCCAGACCGCGTGCGCCAAACTTTATTTAATTGGCTGGGGCAAGATTTAACAGGTAAAACTTGCCTGGATTTATTTGCAGGTACCGCCGTGCTGGGGTATGAGGCACTCTCGCGTAATGCGCAGCAGGTTGTCATCGTTGAAAAATCGCCTGCAGTGCATCAGATGGTGTTACAAAACCAAGCGGCATTAAATGCAGTAAGCGCCCGCATTTATAAAGCTGACGCACTCGACTTTTTAAAATCAAACCAACAGCAATTTGATGTGATTTTTTTAGATCCTCCCTACAATCAAGGTTGGCTGGACAAAGTTTTGCCAATGTTGCCAACACATTTAGCCGCTGACGGGCTGGTGTATGCTGAGGCTGAGTATGCACTTAAAGATTCCACCGTGTGGCAAGTGGTTAAACAAAGCAAAGCAGGCAATGTTTTTTATCATCTGCTAAAATTAGCGCATGACTAACACTATTTTTAATGCAAAAACGCGCATCGCCGTTTACCCTGGTACTTTCGACCCCATTACGCTGGGGCATGAAGATTTGGTGCGGCGTGCGGCCCATTTATTTGATGAAGTGATTGTGGCGGTGGCGGGCAGCACTAATAAAGCCACGCTTTTTACTTTAGAAGAGCGTGTGCAACTTGCAAAAAATATTTTTGCTGATTTTTCAAACGTCAAAGTGGTTGGGTTTTCAGGCTTGCTCATGCAATTTGTCCAAGACCAAGGCGCACAGATGGTTATTCGCGGTTTACGCGCAGCATCCGATTTTGAATATGAATTTCAATTAGCAGGCATGAACCGCAAACTCTATCCGCAGTTTGAAACATTGTTTTTAACGCCTTCTGAACAGTTTATGTTTGTGTCATCAAGCCTTGTACGTGAAGTGGCCAAGCTTGGTGGCGAGGTTGATCAATTTGTATCACCCACTGTAGAAGCCGCTATTTTGCAAAAATTAAACCAATTAGAGTAACCGTCAAATGGCGTTAATGATTACCGATGAATGCATCAATTGCGACGTTTGTGAGCCGGAGTGCCCCAATGGCGCGATTTATCAAGGGCAGGAAATTTACGAAATTGACCCGAATAAATGTACCGAATGCGTAGGCCATTACGATAAACCGCAATGCCAGATTGTCTGCCCAATTGACTGCATTCCGTTAAACCCGCAAGTGGTTGAAACCAAAGAGCAATTGCTGCAAAAATTTTACAAATTAACGGCAGAGAAATAATCATTGTAGGAGCGCAATCCATTGCGTTCATACACAACAATAAAAGGATAACAAAATGCGTATGCTGCACACCATGCTCCGCGTGGGCAATTTAGAGCGTTCAATTAAGTTTTATACCGAAGTGCTTGGTATGCAAGTGTTGCGTCAGCATGATTATCCCGATGGAAAATTCACCTTAGCGTTTGTTGGCTATGGCGCAGAAAAAGACCACACAGTGCTTGAACTCACTTATAACTACGGTGTAGAAAGCTATGACATGGGAAAAGCCTACGGCCACATCGCGATTGAAGTGGATGATGCCTACCAAGCCTGTGAGGCGGTTAAAGCGGCAGGCGGAAAAGTGGTGCGCGAAGCGGGCCCGATGATGCATGGCACCACCGTCATTGCGTTTGTGGAAGACCCGGATGGCTATAAAGTTGAATTCATTCAAGCGGGAACCTACTAAACGCTTAACAACCGCACGTTTGTGCTGAGCTTGTCGAAGCATGGTTCATTGAATCAGCCCTTCTACAAGTTCAGGGCGAACGGGGAGTATAGATGTTGATAGACGTTGTGCAAGATTGCTGGTTTTTATACTTGCTAGAATGCAAAAACGGTGCCTATTATGCAGGCATTACCAATGATGTAGAAGCACGTTTTACGGCGCATTTAAGTGGAAAAGGTGCGCGCTATACACGCGCTAATCCGCCCCTAAAAGTGCTTGCCACAAAACCTTATGCGGGCCGCTCAAGCGCCAGTGTGGCTGAAGCGCAACTAAAAAAATTACCTAGACACAAAAAACTCGCCTTTTTTGAAGTATTACCTGAAGCATGAATAAAACCGCATTATTACTTGCCGTGCAAGCTGCCCTCGATGGCGATTGGGACAAGTCGCACAAAATTGCGCAAGATTATTCAGACGCCACCGCCAATTGGATTCATGCGGTACTGCACAAAATTGAAGGCGATGCGTGGAACAGCAAGTATTGGTATGCGCGCACGGCTGGCAAACATTATGAAGATTTTGGCGATGCCAACGCTGAGCTAAAAACCATTCAAAACTATCTAAATCAGACCTAATTTTCCTCGCGTAACCGTCAAGATTAAGCGCGTAGAATATGTGCCCTACCAAAAGTAGGCGCCTCTAAACGAAGCGCATTATTTGTACGAGTATTTTTTATGCCTCTGCAAGCCTTTGTTTATAAGGCTTGCAGAGGAGGTCAAAAGGGTTGTGTTGTTTTACGCGTTGATTTGCATGTTTTCTTTGCTGCTAATCTGATACCAATCCACTTTTCTGGTGATTACCATCGTCACTGCCAACAAGCCAAACACCAGCAAGGCGCC
>JAKQTB010000192.1 GCA_029569495.1 Pseudomonadota bacterium
GACCACGGCATCAAGCTTGAGGCGCAAACGGTCAGCCAAATGGTCGATAGCGTGCTCAAACTACCAGAAGATACCAAGTTGATGATTCTCGCACCCGTGGTAGCCAACCGCAAAGGTGAGCAAGTCGATTTGTTTGAAGAACTCAAAGCGCAAGGGTTTGTACGTCTACGAATTGACGGCAAAATTTATGAAGTCGATGCGCTGCCGCAACTGGCCAAAACCAGCAAACACAATGTTGATGTGGTGGTTGACCGCTTAAAAGTGAAGGCGGACATGAAGCAGCGTATTGCCGAATCTTTTGAAACCGCACTGCGGTTAGCCGATGGAAAAGCAATCGCAGTTGAGATGGATTCTGACATTGAACATTTATTCTCCGCCAAGTTTTCATGCCCAGTATGTGACTACTCACTTGCAGAACTGGAGCCGCGTTTATTTAGTTTTAACAACCCAATGGGCGCATGTCCAAAATGTGATGGGTTGGGCAATGTCAACTTTTTCGACCCCAAACGGGTGGTGGCTTTTCCGCATTTGTCCCTTGCGTCGGGCGCTATTAAAGGCTGGGACAAGCGCAATCAGTTTTACTTTCAAATGCTCACCAGTTTGGCGAGTCATTATGCATTTGATATTGAAACCCCTTTTGAAAAATTACCCCAAACCATGCAAGAAGTGGTGTTAAATGGTAGCGGAAAAGAGCAAATCCCTTTTAACTACTTAAACGAACGCGGCACTATTTTTCAGCGTAGTCATAGCTTTGAAGGTATTTTGCATAACTTGCAGCGTCGCTACCACGAAAGCGATTCACTCGCTGTGCGTGAAGAGCTATCAAAATACATCAACAGCACCACTTGCCCTGATTGCGCTGGCACACGGCTAAAACGCGAAGCGCGCCATGTTAAAGTGGGCAATCAAAACATACATCAGGTGTGCGAAGTGCCATTAAAGCAAGCGCTCACTTTTTTTGAATCGCTCGAATTACAAGGCGCCAAACTCGCCATTGCCGATAAAATTGTGAAAGAGATTCAAAACCGTTTGAAGTTTTTAACCAATGTCGGTTTGGAATATTTATCACTTTCGCGCTCGGCTGAAACACTTTCGGGCGGTGAAGCGCAGCGCATTCGCTTAGCCAGCCAAATTGGGAGCGGCCTAACGGGTGTGATGTATGTGCTGGACGAGCCTTCCATTGGTCTGCATCAGCGCGACAACGACCGCCTGCTCGACACACTCAAACGTCTGCGCGACATAGGCAATAGCGTCATTGTGGTTGAGCATGATCAAGATGCGATTATGTCTGCTGATTATGTAGTAGATATCGGGCCAGGTGCAGGCGAACATGGCGGCCAAATTGTGGCCGAAGGTACACCAGCGCAAATTCAACAGAATGCACAATCGCTCACAGGACTTTACCTTAGCGGCAAAAAGCAGATTGAATATAACAAAGTGCGCACCAAAGCTGACCCAGCCCGCTGGTTAAAGCTTAATCACGCCACGGGTAACAACCTAAAAGATGTGTCAGTCGAGATTCCTGTTGGCTTACTCACCTGCATTACCGGGGTTTCGGGCAGTGGAAAATCAACGCTTATCAATGACACGCTTTACCGTGCCGTGTCGCAACATTTATATGGCAGCAATGCCGAACCATCTGCTTTTGGCGACATTAGCGGCTTAGAATTTTTTGACAAGGTTGTTGATGTTGACCAAAGCCCCATTGGTCGTACGCCGCGCTCAAACCCCGCCACTTATACCGGCTTATTTACCCCGATTCGTGATTTATTCGCCGCCGTGCCTGAAAGCCGCGCCCGTGGCTATGGGCCAGGCCGCTATTCATTTAACGTCAAAGGTGGGCGTTGTGAAGCCTGCCAGGGCGATGGCGTGATTCGCGTCGAAATGCACTTTTTGCCCGATGTATACGTGCCATGCGATGTGTGCAAAGGCCACCGTTACAACCGAGAAACGCTGGAGATTCAATTTAAAGGCAAAAATATTCACGAAATATTAGGCATGACGGTAGAGCAAGCGCACAGCTTCTTTAGTGCGCAGCCTGTGATAGCCCGTAAACTCAAAACATTGCTCGATGTGGGTTTGGGCTATATTACGCTTGGGCAAAGCGCTACAACCCTTTCAGGCGGCGAGGCGCAGCGTGTAAAACTGGCACTTGAACTGAGCAAACGCGACACTGGCCGAACTTTGTATATTTTAGATGAACCCACCACCGGCCTGCACTTTGCTGACATTCAACTATTGCTCGATGTGATTCATCGATTACGTGACGCAGGCAACACCATCGTCATTATTGAGCATAACTTAGATGTGATTAAAACCGCAGACTGGATTGTTGACATGGGCCCAGAAGGCGGCGATGGCGGCGGCATGATTATCGCCGAAGGTACGCCTGAGCAAGTGGCGCAAATCAGCCAAAGTTACACGGGAAAATATTTAAAAGCGATGTTGTAGATAGAGACCTTTGCACGAATGATTGTTAAATTCAAAAAAACTTACCCACTCGTCATTCCAGCGCAGGCTGAAATCCAGACAGGCAACATGCCAACGACTATTTCAATAAAACAAAAATCGTTAAATACTTTGTATTTAAAATTAAGAATCAATGAGTTATAAATTAAATAGCCACATCTACCCACGCCAATCAATCACAGGTGATTGCACCTTGACTGGATTCCAGCCTGCGCTGGAATGACGAAACCATAGATTTTGAAAGTAAAATCAACTACATGCAAAGGCCTCAGATAGCGATTTAAAAAGATATTTTCAACGCCAAAATCCGCCGAGAAAAAATAACGCTCTGGAAGCCTTTGTTTATAAGGCTTCCAGAGCATTGAAAAAGGTTGTGCTTTAAATGTGGCTTTTTTATGTGTTTTTAATGCATCAATGAACGCTTCAATTAAACGTAATACGCATATGCAAAAATTGCCAGCATGGTGACTAGCAGCACGACTTTTGCAACAAGCGCAATGACAAAACCTAACCCTGCGGCAATGCCAACTGCAGTGGCTTGGCTGGTTTCTTTTTTCGCAAGCAGTTCTCCAATGGCGGCTCCTACGGCGGTGCCAATGATCAACCCGAACGGCCCGACAAAAAAGCCAACTAATCCACCAATTGCCGCGCCCCAAAGTGCGTATTGACTGGCGCCCGCTTTTTTGACGGTGATAAATGAAGCCACAAACTCAACAATAAGCGCTAATAGTGCGATAAGCCCAATGATGACGATGGTGAATACGCTCACTTTGGCAAAGCCATCTAACCATGCGGCCATCAATAAGCCTGCAAATACCAGCGGAATGCCCGGCAGCATCGGCAAAATAGACCCCGCAATGCCAACCAGCACGAGTATTGCAGCAAGTAGCCATAACCAATCCATTGCTTAATCCTTTGGTAATTCGGCGAAACGCATGCGGTTTTGAATGGTTGCGGTACGGCGATTTAGGTATTTAGTGGACCGATGTTTATCATAAAAACGCGGGTTAGGAATCATAGCGGCAAGCTTAGCAGCCTGCGCAGTCGATAACTTGCCCGCGCTGGTTTTATAATAGTGCCGCGCCGCAGCTTCAGCCCCAAAAATACCATCGCCCCATTCAATTACGTTTAAATATATTTCTAAAATGCGCTGTTTGCTTAGCATGGCTTCTAGCATGATGGTTATGACAGCTTCTTCTGCCTTGCGCCAAGGCGTACGCTTGCTCGATAAAAATAGGTTTTTAGCAAGTTGCTGGCTAATGGTCGAACCACCTGCAACAATTTTGCCTTTTTTAAGATTCTTTTCAAAGGCGTGTTCAATGCCTTCCCAATCAAAACCTTCATGGTCGTTGAATTTAGCATCTTCACTGGCAATCACGGCGCGCTTTAAGTTATTTGAAATATGCGCGTAATCTACCCACCGATACTTGAGCTCTGCATCCGGTTTACTTTCTTGAATAACCGCTAGGCGGTCTTCCATAAAGGCGCTGGTTGACGGGTTAAACTTAATCCACCAGCAAATATGTAAAAAAATCCACAGTTGATATAAAAAAACCGTGAGGATAAAAAGCACAAATGCGCGTTTAACAACACCGCCAAAACCCAAAGGTAGCGCGTTTGGTTTGCGATTGAATAGCCAGCGTATCAATTAGATGGCTTTCTTAAATGCGAAATCACGGTAGCAGTTTCTGGCCGAATGCCGCGCCAAACATAAAAAGCCTCGGCCGCTTGCTCAACCAGCATGCCTAGGCCATCGGCCACTTGCGCACCGGCCGCACGCGCCTGCACCATAAAGGGTGTTTCTCGGCCGTACATCATGTCATAGGCCAAAGTGTGCTGCGCAAAAACTTGGTCAGAAATTGGCAAATGCGATGCTGTTAAGCCAGCAGAGGTGGCGTTGATAACAATATCAAAAGGTTGCTTTAATATCGGTGTGAACAACTTATCAAACGTGGTAACGGTAATATTGCACACCGCATGCGTAGCAGCAACACTCTGCACCATAAAATGCGCTTTTTCTATCGTTCTATTGGCAATGGTCAGGCTTGCCGGATGAGCTGATAAAATGGGTAACAACACACCTTGCGCCGCGCCGCCCGCACCCAACAGCAATACATGTTTATTTTCAAACCGCATGTGCAAATTCTGTTCAATGTCATTCACCAATCCTGCACCATCAGTGTTATCCCCTTTGATTTTATTCTCTGCAAAAGTGAGCGTGTTCACTGCACCGGCCGACCTTGCGCGCTCGGTTAAAGTATCGCAAAGTTGATAAGCTTCCAGCTTAAAAGGCACGGTCACATTGGCACCACGATAGCCTTGTTTGACTAACGCATGTACCAACGTTGCAAACCCATCCAGCGGCGCGAGTTTTGCCTCATAAGCAATGTCTTGATGTGTTTGAAGCCCAAAGGCTGTATGAATGTTGGGTGATTTGCTGTGTGAAATTGGGTTGCCTATTACCGCGTAATGGTCTGTCATGCTGGCATTCTGCTTTCAATTAGTCCACGGCAGGCCAGCATGCTTCCAGCCGTTAATGAGTGTGCGCTGCTTTAAGGCATTGGCCTCACCTTCAAAACCTTCAAGCATGTTATAGGCTTTGCTGTAACCTAATTGCTGCGCCAACACGGCGGCATTATGGCTGCGTGCGCCAGTACGGCACATAAAAATTACCATCAAGTCATCATCCACTTGCGCTTGTAATGTTTGTGCAAAATCAGGGTTTGCCACCATGCCAGGGTAAAAAGCCCACTCTATATGCGAAGCCTGTGGCACTTTCCCCACCAATTCTAGCTCGGCACGGCTACGCACATCTACCAAAATGGCAGAAGGGTTGTTTTGCAAAACATCAAAAGCCTCATTTGGCGTTAAAGCGCCTGCATAGGGATAATTGTTTAGTGTGGCTCGCTGATGCGCCAGCAATAAAATGTTTTCTTGAGTTGTCATGTAAAAATCTTTCTTCTTTTGCCAATGTCATTGAAACATGCCAATGATTTTAATTTTAATCTCTACAAAGTAGCACTATTCCCATATATGAAAGTATAACGCGTAATCCGTCATTTTCGGCTGCTGCAAGCTTGCGCATCATATTGGTGCATTTTTTCACAATATGCACAATTTACGTGCAGCCTAACGCGCTGCAGTTTGCTACATTCACTCGCAAATGACCTATTTTACTATTTTTTAGCTGGCACACTTCCTGCTATCATTACGCATTAACAATTAGTACTAATCTTTATTTTTCACCCATGCGTCCTCAACAATAGGAGACATTCATGTCTGTAGCAAATGTAATGAAAATGGTAGAAGAAAACGACATCAAATTTGTCGATTTCCGTTTTACTGATACACGTGGTAAAGAACAGCACGTGACTGTGCCTGTTTCACATTTTAACGAAGATAAATTTACCGAAGGCCACGCGTTTGACGGCTCTTCAATTGGCGGCTGGAAAGGCATTCAAGCTTCTGACATGCAATTGATGCCTGATGCATCAACGGCTAATATTGACCCGTTCATGGATGAGCCAACCCTCATTTTAACTTGCGACGTAGTTGACCCAACCGATGGCAAAGGTTACGAGCGTGACCCACGTAGCTTGGCTAAACGTGCTGAAGCGTACTTAAAATCAACAGGTTTGGGCGACACGGCTTACTTTGGCCCAGAACCAGAATTCTTCATTTTTGACAGCATTCAGTGGGATGTTGCCATGAGCGGTTGCTCAGTACGCATCAACTCAGAAGAGGGCGCTTGGGCTTCAAACGAAAAATTTGAAGGCGGCAACACTGGTCATCGTCCAGGCGTTAAAGGCGGTTATTTCCCAGTGCCGCCAGTCGATTCATTGCATGACATCCGCTCGGCTATGTGTATGACGTTAGAAGCGATGGGCGTGCCTGTTGAAGTGCATCACCATGAAGTGGCCACGGCTGGCCAATGTGAAATTGGCACAAGATTTAGCACCTTAGTACAACGTGCTGACTGGACGCAAATTCAAAAATACGTAATTTTAAACACCGCGCACGCTTACGGTAAAACGGCTACATTTATGCCAAAACCATTTGCTGGCGATAATGGTTCTGGCATGCACGTACACCAATCTGTTTGGAAAGATGGCAAAAACCTGTTCGCAGGTAACGGCTATGCGGGTTTAAGCGAATTTGCTTTGTATTACATTGGCGGCATCATCAAACACGCTAAAGCATTGAACGCGATTACTAACCCAGGGACAAACTCTTACAAACGTTTAGTGCCACACTTTGAAGCGCCAGTGAAATTAGCTTATTCCGCTAAAAACCGCTCGGCTTCTATTCGTATTCCATTTGTGCATTCTGACAAAGCGCGCCGTGTTGAAGCCCGTTTTCCAGACCCAATTGCCAACCCGTACTTGGCTTTTTCAGCCTTGCTCATGGCGGGTTTAGATGGCGTACAAAACAAAATTCACCCAGGTGAGCCCGCCACGAAGGACTTGTACCATCTTCCACCTGAAGAAGATGCGCAAATCCCAACCGTGTGTGCTTCACTAGAAGAAGCGCTGGCAGCTTTAGACAAAGACCGTGAGTTCTTGACTAAAGGTGGCGTATTCACCAATGACTGGATTGATGCCTACATTGCATTAAAAATGGAAGAAGTGAACAAAATACGTATCACGCCGCATCCAGCCGAGTTTAGCTTGTACTACTCTTGTTAATCAAGCTGTAGCATTCACCTAAAAAAGGGGCATTTGATGCCCCTTTTTTATTTTAGATTTCAGCGGTTTAAACCCCATGTCAACCTTGCGGTAAAACAATGCGTTGGCATGCTATGTTGCCAAATCTCATTAACTCTACTAAACTAAGCCCATGAAAAAATATTTATTGATATTTGCCCTAATGACCAGCGTGTTTTCGGTGGCTACTAAAGCTGAAATCTATAAACACGTTGATGCCGATGGGCGCATTACTTACTCCAACATTAAGTCTAAAGGCGCCACACGTTTAGACATTGACCCTGATTCAAACGTGATTAAAAACGACCGTCCTAGAACAAACAACAATCGGGCAAATGCCAATAACAACCGCACCGCCACCCCGAGTGATTTTCCAAAAGTAGACAAACAAACGCAGAATAACCGCGATAGTAAACGTCAGGAAATCTTACAAAATGAGCTAGAAGGCGAAAAAGCCGCTTTAGCGCAGGCTAAAAAAGCCTATGCTGAAGGTGAAGCCAACCCAGAAATGGTGCGTCATGCCGACGGTAAAACATTTCGTAATGTTGCAAAATTTCAAGAAAAGATGAAAAGTCTTCAAGCCGATGTTGATGGCCATGAAAACAATATTAAGCTTTTAGAAAAAGAGCTTGAATCGCTCCGCTAGTCACCTTTTCATTCAAATACTGCACGCCCCTCATTAAATGAGACCAGCATTACATGTTGGTCTCATTTTTGCTTTAATCATAGTATGATGATTCATGACTTAACAACCCTTCGTTTTATTTCGGTGCAATAACTAAATAATGGTTCAATCCACCCCAAATTTGTTTAACGGGCTAGAGCATCTCACCACTGCGATTATTCTGCTCAACAAAAATTGCCATGTGGTCTACATCAACCCAGCGGCCGAAATTATCTTTGCTTTTAGCGCCACGCATGTCACTGGCATGCCAATTAGCGAGGTATTTCCTGATTGTGAAATATTGATGTTGGCCATTAAAAATGCCATTGCACAGCAAAGTCCTTTCAGAGAACATGAGTTCACCATTACCACTAACCGGTTTCAGTCATTTTCTGTCACCTGTACAGCCACACCGATTGATGCACCAAATACGTGCCTTATTTTAGAATTTCAGCAAATGGACGCGCAACTTCGCATTGCGCGTGAAGAGCGCATGCTCATTCAGCAACAAGCCAATGCCGAACTATTGCGTAATCTCGCCCATGAAATTCGCAATCCGCTTGGTGGCCTGCGTGGCGCGGCGCAATTGCTTGAACATGAGTTACCTTCACCAAGTTTACGCGAATACACGCAAGTGATTATTAAAGAGGCTGATCGCCTGCAAACCTTGATGGATCGCCTGTTGATTCCACATCGCGCACCAAAATATCAGCCGACTAACATTCATGAAGTGCTTGAACGTGTGCGTAGCTTACTGCTCGCCGAGTCGCCAAAGGCGATTCTGATACAACGCGACTACGATTTAAGTTTACCCGAACTCATTGGTGACCGAGAAAAGCTCATCCAAGCCGTGCTGAATATTGCCCGTAATGCCGCTCAGGCCATGCAAGCGCACAACACACCTGACAGTAAAATTATTTTTAGAACGCGTGCTGAACGGCAAGTGACCCTTGCACGCAAGCGTTACCGCGTGGCAATTAAACTGGAAATTATTGATAACGGGCCCGGCATTCCAGCCGACATACGCGACCGTATTTTCTACCCGCTTGTATCGGGTGCAGAAGGCGGCACAGGGCTAGGCTTAACACTTGCACAAACTTTTATTACTCAGCATCACGGCATGATTGAGTGTGAAAGCGAAGCAGGTAGAACTTGCTTTACGATTTTATTACCCATAGAGACTAGTGCGGTAAAACCAGCCGCAACGATGCAATAAAACACGAGCCAACAAACAAGAAATACCCTTAAGGATTAACAAATATGAAACCCATTTGGATTATCGATGATGACAAATCAATACGTTGGGTATTTGAAAAAGCCCTCACACGAACTGATTTAGACTATAAGACTTTTTCATCGGTGGCAGAGGCGCT
>JAKQTB010000199.1 GCA_029569495.1 Pseudomonadota bacterium
CACGTTCCTCAGCCGTGAGCGTACCTCGTACCACCATTAAATGATACACTTCGTCATCCGTTAAAAATGGCACTGTGTGGCCGTCTATATTCACAAAAGGTGTTGCGCCAATATCGCGCACACGCTGCTGGTCTACATTAGTCATGCTCTCGCCGCCAAAGTTAATATTGCGCAAATAAGTTAAATCAGCATCACATTTTTGCTTGAATGTTTGCAGTTTCAGCACGGCATTTGTGTAATCAAACACCTCACCACTTCGCAGCGTCGCCACTTGCTGCTCAAGCATTTCACATTCAGCCTGTTTCTTTAGCAACTCGTATCGTTGGGCGATTAAATCAATTCTGTCAAAAATGGCTGAAAGCTTAGTCGCTTTGTCCATCACATATTCAGGTGTAGTAATTTTGCCGCAATCGTGCAGCCAGCCCGCGATTTTTAACTCATAAAATTCTTTTTCGTTAAGCGTAAAATCTTTGAGCGGGCCTTCTTTGGTGTCAATTGCGGCTTGCGCCAACATGAGGGTTAATTCGGGTACACGCCGACAGTGGCCGCCAGTGTAAGGCGATTTCGCATCAATCGCCCCCGCGATGAGCCGCACAAAAGACTCCAGCAAGTCTTTTAAGCCTTCAATCAAACTATGGTTGGTCATTGCCACCGCAGCTTGAGAAGCCAGAGATTCAACTAAACTTTGATTTGCTTCAGAAAACGGGATAATTTCCCCGCTATGAATATCCAGCGCATTGATGAGTTGTAAAACGCCGATAATTTCATCTTCATGATTTTTCATCGGCACTGTCAAAAATGACTTTGAGTGATAGCCGACAATTTGGTCATATTTACGCGTGCCCGAAAAATCAAAATCTTCAGTTTGATAAGCATCCACAATATTCACCGTTTTACTTAGCAGGGTTGCATAAGCAGCAATGGTGGTTAAATTCGGTTTGCCATCAGGTAAATATAACGGTATCGGCAGTAAAGGGATCTCTTGGCCTGTGGTACCGCCCAATTGTACATTGAGCGTTGAGTTACTTAAAATTTCAAACTTTAGGTACTGCTTATCTTCAGACAATATATACAGCGTGCCGCTATCAGCGTTGGTAATTTCTTTTGCGCCAAACAAAATCATTTCCAGCAAACGTTTAGTATCGCGCTCGGCTGAAAGTGCGATGCCAATGTCGTTTAGGCGGTCAAGCCGTGTTACTAAATAAGCGTGCTGTTGATCAGTCATATAAGGTGGTTAAAAAGACAGAAATACTGGTAAATTCATTATATTCAAAAAATAAAATCGACGGTAAAGATAGCATGCTGAAAATGTTTTTCGTGTAAATTATTGTTTAGCTGCGTCAAGGTAAAACTCCATCTTCACGCCAGCAATTTCAATCACATCATGGTCCTTTAGCGCAAAAGCTTGCGCGCCGGTAGAAACATCATTCACTAAGGGGTACGCTTTGCCTTCAACATGGGTAATAAAATAACCACTTGCACGCTTGGTAATCACGGCCACCTGCACCCCTACTTTACCCAGTGTTGTGAGCGCTTTATTGAGTACCAACTCTCGGCCTGCGCTTGGGCCGTTAAGCACCTGCACTTTGCCTACCGTCGGGCTAGAAATTGCCGCAACTGGCGCCAAGGTTTCAGTGTGCGATTTATCCAAAGAGGCTGTGGTGTCAAACACCTGATTGGCCGTTTCCTTCGCTTGACGCTCGAATGCGTGTAATGCCGACGGATGCACCATCACCGTTTTTTCAAAACCTGCGTGTTCGACTTGCTCAGTACCGATGTGGCTCAATACCTCTTCATCAATAAACTTTAATTGGTATTTTCCTATTTCAACCACATCGCCATGGCGCAATAAATGATTCTTAATCTCCTGCCCGTTCACGGTAGTGCCATTGGTACTGCCTAGATCTTCTACATAAAAATCGTTACCTTTTTTTACTACCACCGCATGCTCACCGCTCACAGCGAGGTTATCCATATGAATAACATTGTTGGGTCTGCGGCCAATCGTCGTTAGCTCTTTTTTTAGAAAAAATTCACTTAATATCGCGTTATCCAAATAAAGTATTAATTTCGCCATTTTTTATAATCCTGCTATTTTAACCAACCAAAAAAGTTATCCATGTGGTGATTTAACCCCAAATTTTTGCGCTTCGGGCGTTTTTTTTCAAAAGTTTTATTAACCTGCACTAGTATGACAGAAATATTATCTTTACCGCCATGCTCGTTTGCCAGTTGAATCAGGCTTTGCGCCCTGCTATCCAAGCTTATATCGGGCATGCTTAAAATCAATTGAATCTGACTGTCGTCCACCATATCCGTTAAGCCATCAGAACATAACAAATAAACATCACCAACTTCCACATCAAACTCGTTTAACTCTAACGGCACTTCAGGCTCTACGCCTAAAGCGCGCGTGACCAAATTGCGATTCACTGAATATTTCGCCTGTTCTGCAGTGATTAATCCAGCGTTGAGCTGCTCTTGCAGGATTGAGTGATCTTCTGTCAATTGAATAAACTCAAGGCCGCGCAAGCGATACATGCGTGAATCACCAATATGACCGACCAATAATCTGTTATTGATAAACAACCCCAAGACCAATGTTGTTCCCATTCCAGCACATTGCGACTGTGTCTGCGAAACATAATAAATGGCATCATTGGCATTTTTTACCGCATCTACTAGCAGTTGCGCCTCTGGCTGCATGGCGTTAAGCGCATGGTCTTGATATTGCAGATATTGATCTGACTCTAAGGGGGGCTGATTGAGCATCACTTCTGTGAGTTCAGCGGCAATGCTGAGCACGGCAATTTCACTAGCGACCTCGCCTGCTTTATACCCGCCCATACCATCAGCCAGCACCACATAGCCAATAGTACTATCACTGGCGATGGTGTCTTCATTATGCTCACGCAACAAACCAACGTCAGTAAGCCGGACAATCTCTAATACATCACTTTCAAGCACGTTTGCTAAGCTCATATTCATCAGTTTGCTATATTAACCTGTTTGCAGGCAGCGTTTAATATCACGCACAATTTCTTGGCCAGTGGCATAGCGTTTATCCATGTCTTTTTCTAGCATACGATCAATTACCACAGATAAACATGGCGTAACTGCGGCATTCAGAAGATGTGCGCTCAATTGTGGCTCATTGGTGATTTTAAACATCAATGCAGCCATCGACTCGCCCTCAAAAGGCAATCGCCCCGTGGCCAACAGGTAAAACATCACCCCTAATGAAAATAAATCAGAACGCCCGTCAATTTTTTTGCCAGACAACTGCTCTGGCGACATATAACTAGGGGTGCCAAGAATGAGGCCTGTTCTGGTTTTTGAGGCATCGGTAATACGGGCAATGCCAAAGTCTGTCATTTTAACCAAACCCGTTTCAGGGGCATACATCACATTTGCGGGCTTAACATCGCGATGCACCACATGTTGTGTATGCGCATAGTCCAAGGCATCAGCCAACTTGCAAATAATTTCAGTGACCGTGTTTAAAGGCAGTAAATTATCCGGCTTAATATATGCAGTTAGGTCTTTACCTTTTAAAAACTCCATTGCAATATAGGCCAGATCATGCTCCTCACCTGCATCGTAAATGGTCACAATATTCGGATGATTGAGTTTGCCAGCCGTTTCTGCCTCTCGAAAAAAACGCCGTTTTGCTTCACCAATTGCATCTTCTTCAAAAGCTTGAGACAAATCCATGGTTTTAATCGCCACCACTCGGCCAATTTTGGGGTCGCGACCTAAATAAACCACGCCCATTGCACCTTTGCCGAGTTCTTTTTCAATTTGATAACGCCCCAACATTGGTTTTTCAATGCCTTCTTGATTTAATATCAGCGTACTTGCGTTTGTTCGAGTTCCACCACTCCCGACAATAATCGTTTCAGCCATCGCTCTAGCATGTGCAACTCGGAGTGCCAAATCCTTGTAATCTGCATCATGCTTGGCCAAGTAGGCAAACACGGCCTCAGCCTTGTTAAATTGGCGTTTGCGCTCAAAATCCAAGCCTAACGTATACATACCTTCCATGACACTCTCATCCATCGGGCATTTACGAAAACGGTCAAAGGCCATATCCAACTGACCCTGACTTTGAAACATCAAGGCTAAGTTTCGGTTACTTTCGGCTGAGTCAGCATCAGATTTAGCCTTACCTTGCTCCGTTAAAAAGAACCGTTTCGTCGTTAAAACGGCATGCCCAAACATCAACAGGGCCGCAGGCATCGTCAATGGTAACCACAACCCCTTTTGCGTCATCAGCCAAAGATGCATTGCAACCAACACTGCAAAAAAACTTAACGTTGTCATTGCCGCGCGCCCTACCCCTAGTCGAGGCAACAAAACACTCAAATACATGGCGACTAACAACCAAGCACTTAGTTGTCCCCAAATGGCCCATGCAGGCATTACAAAAAAATCTTCATTTAAAATACTCGCCACAGAATGTGCGAGTGTCTCAATGGGTTTCATGTGAGATGATATTGGCGTGATTTGATTATCACTGCCATCGCCAGTTGCTGCCATCCCAATTAACACAATTTTATCTTTGTATTTTTCGGTTGATATTTTGCCGCTCAACACATCATAAAAAGAATCTGCTACAAACGGTGCTTTACCGTCTTTATCTGAATAAAAAAACGTGTTCATTTGTAATGCGCTATCGGTGGCGATATTGAGTTTACCCAGCACAAGGCCCTCACCTAAACGTACTTTTATATCTTGCGGTTTGAGGTTTAAATACTGCGCAGCGATTTGCAGCGAGAGCGAAGGGTAATATTGATCGTAAAACGATAACACCAACGGTTCAGAACGAATTGCGCCATCTAGATCTGGGTTCGCATTCAGGTGGCCAATCGCAACAGCCACCTTACCCACTTCTGCAAAAGGGGCGATGGCCGCCATCGCGGGTATGGGTAGTTGCCCTTGTTGTTCAGCCTCAATTTTATCTACAATATCAACAATGGCATTTTTGCGTACATATCCCGGCAGTGGCTTGTCGAGATTGCCTCGCGGCTCGCCCAACGTAAAGGGCATGGCTAAAACAACATTATTGGCTTGCTGAATACTGGCAACAAGTTTTGCATCTGCATTTAAAGAGGCCTTGGCCTCTTTAAATAAAGCATCCAACTGCGATGCCTCTGGCGTTGCATTCAGGATGCTGGACGAAGTAACAAAATCAGAAATTTGATTGATATAACTTAAGCCAGGATCAATTTGCGGCTCAAGAAAATAGACAGTACTTCCAATGACCTTAGGGGAAGCCAAAGCCAGTTTAGACAACATCGTTGCATGTACTTCACGCGACCACGGCCAGCGGCCAATATTGGCGATACTTTGATCATCAATGGCAATGATGGCAATATGATTGCCAGCGTCTCGCGTACTTGCTTGTACGCCAAAATCATAAGCTTTTCGCTCTAGGCTTTGTAGAATATCGCTAGTGGTCGCGAGTAAAAAACCCATTGAAACGATGAGTGCTGCAAACCAATCAGATTTCCAAAAGTTTTTTTTCATTCGCAAGCCTTAAGCCATCAACCTATTCAGTCGTCAATGATCAATCGCTCAGTGCGCATAATTTCAGTGCGCCTAATTTAGGCTCTAACACTTTTAACTTCTGCCGCCCTAACCTCAGCTGCCAGCTTATCTAGCACCCCATTGATATATTTATGCCCATCAAGGCCACCATACAGCTTTGCCAGTTCAACGCCTTCATTTATCACAACGCGGTAAGGAATGCTTAAATCAAACATCAATTCACAGCTAGAAATGCGCAAAATGGCATGCTCCACTGGGCTAAGTTCAGTGACTTTACGATCGATAAATTGTGCCATTTTTTCGTCCAACGCCGCCATGTGAAGATTCACTTCTGAAAGCAAATGCTTGAAGTAGGCTTCGTCTGCTTTGGTGTAATCAGGGTCTTCGGTCATGTCACGCAAAACCGCATTGATATCTGATTGATTCAGCATGCCGCGGTACACGGCCTTCATGACTAACTCACGTGATTTTCTACGATTTTTACCGGCATTTTTTTTTGCATGGGGTTTTTTTGTCGGTATATTCTCAATCACAAGACTCTTCACCGCTTTTTGCGTAGTACCTGATTCTTGATTGCTCATTACAGCGCCCTAATCAAGTTGGCCATTTCAACCGCCACTTGTGCCGCCTCGGCGCCCTTAACGTGCATGCGTGCAATCGCCTGGTCATCATCTTCAGTGGTCAGCACAGCATTGGCTACTGGAATACCTGCATTAAACTGCACTTCAGAGATGCCGCGCGCTGATTCATTGGCAACCACTTCAAAGTGATACGTTTCGCCGCGAATAATCGCTCCTAGGGCAATGAGTGCATCATATTGGTCGCTCATTGCCATATGCTGCAAAATGAGTGGTGTTTCTAACGCACCAGGCACGGTGGCGATGGTAATTGCCTCAGATGCCACGCCTAATTTAAGCAATTCAGCCGTGCAAGCACTTAATAAACCGTCCCCAATATCACTATTAAATCTTGATAGCACTACACCAATTCTTAAATTGGTGCCGTCTAAATTTTTTTCTAATTCTCTCACGCTTTATTCCTTTATTCAGGCCTGCAAATCATAAAGGCGTATTTTACCGTATATTGCCTGCACGTTTGAGAAAAAGTGGGTTACTGAAATAAGCCCCAAGCTTTTTGCAACGTACTCCAAACCCCATAGCTGATTGGAATCAGCACTAACGCCCAAGCGATGACCACTAATATTGGATGGCTCGCCACTTGCACCTGGCCGTTTGCTGATGCATTGCCTGCATTCGCGGTGGCCGACTTTTCATGTGCAGCTTTACGCACTTCGTCTAATTCTGCATCGGTCATGTAGTATTTATCGGCAACGGGCTTGACTAGCCAATTGGCAATAAACCCAATCACCAGCATGGCAGCTAGCACTAAAAAGATGGGGGCGTAGATTTTATCAAACGGGACGTTGGCTTCAAGGCGTGTATCGTGCAGATAGTTCACCACCACTGGGCCTAAAATTCCGGCAGTTGACCATGCCGTCAGAAGGCGGCCATGAATCGCGCCCACAAATTGCGTACCAAACATATCCGCTAAATAGGCGGGAATGGTTGCAAAACCACCACCGTACATGGAAGCAATCACGCAAAACGCCGCAACAAACAGCGCCAGCGATTTAAACCCTGCTACATAGGTCGCGGCACAATACATAATGGCACCGAGTACAAAGAAAATATAGTAGGTGTTTTTACGGCCCAATTTGTCCGACGATGTTGCCCAGGCAAAGCGGCCGAAAATGTTAAATAATGAAATCAACCCAACGAACCCAGCACCAATCGCAGCAGCCGCTGCCGTCATAGCTTCGTCTTTCTTAACCTCAGCAAAACCAACTTCTGGCTGGCCAATCAAGGCGCCACCAAAAGTTTCTTGTAACATTGGCGCGGCTGCACCAATAATGCCAATACCCGCCGATACGTTCATGCACAGCACCAGCCATAGCAACCAAAACTGTGGGGTTTTATGGGCATTTTTAAGGTGCACATGCTTGCTTGAAATCATGGCGTTATTTTGTGTCGCGGGCGGCGTCCAGTTGGCGGGTTTCCAGCCCGTTGCCGGTACGCGGTAACTCAGTGCGCCCCAGAGCATAAACACAAAATAAATGGCAGCCAGCGCCACAAATGTTTGCCAAACACCAACACTGGTGGGCGTGGCAAAATAACTCATCATTTTTGCAGCTATAGGCGAGCCAATCATCGCACCTCCGCCAAAGCCCATAATTGCCATGCCGGTGGCCATGCCACGGCGGTCTGGAAACCATTTAATCAGCGTTGAAACGGGGGAAATGTAACCCAGACCTAAGCCAATGCCGCCAATGACGCCACTGCCTAGCCACATCATCCATAACTGGTGCGTGTAAACACCATAGGCTGAAATTAACAACCCGCCGCACCAGCACATCATTGAAACCAGACCCGCTTTACGCGGACCTTCGCGCTCTAACCAGCCACCCCATAGCGCTGCAGAACAACCTAACAGCACAAAAAATAACGTATACATCCAACCTAAATCAAACTGCGTCCAATTACAGTCAGTTGCGGTAAGTGCGCGCAAAGTACCAGATAACTTCTCACTGAAATTAGTTGCCCCTGCCGCACAAGCGGCTAAAGGCTTACCCTCAGCATCCATTAGTGCATTGCCAAGCGGCTTCCAAAACACACTAAAGCCATACGCCATCCCAATTGACAAATGCACAGCAAGCGCCGCTGGCGGCACAAGCCAGCGATTAAAGCTTGCATTTGCGATGGTGTTTTCTTTAGATAAAAAGCCTGCCATGTTGACCCCTCAAAAAATTACGCTGCCATTTTTTATGAAATTTTATAATGTAGCAGTGTGTAACAATTTGTGAAAAATGGCAATTTACTTATGTGCGGCATTTATTGTAAGTTGCTTGATATTTGTCACGAATATGTCATATTAGGGTCATAAACTAACGCTCAAGTTATTCAAGGAAAAACCTGATGCCAGCCAATATATTAGTTGTTGAAGATGAACCTGCCATCCAAGAGTTACTTGCGCTCAATATCACGCAGGCAGGGCATAACCCAATTCGGGCCTTAAGTGTAGAAATCGCGCAAAACTTAATGCGCGAAACCATCCCCGATTTAATTTTGTTAGATTGGATGCTACCCGGTATGAACGGCTTGGAATTCGCGCGAAAACTCAAGTCGGACAGTCTCACAAAATCCATTCCCATCATTATGCTCACCGCGCGTGGCGATGAGTACGACAAAGTACGCGGCTTAGAAGTAGGCGCCGACGACTACGTTACCAAACCATTTAGCCCGCGCGAACTTAACGCCAGAATTAAAGCCGTGCTTCGCCGCCGCGCCCCGCAAATGACAGATGACCCAATTGAAATCAATGGGTTACGACTAGACCCCACTAGCCACCGCGTCACAGGCAACCAAAAAAGCATTGATCTTGGCCCCACTGAGTTTAGATTACTGCATTTCTTTATGACCAATGCCGAGCGCGTACACACTCGCAGCCAATTGTTAGATAAAGTCTGGGGCGACCGCGTGTTTGTTGAAGACCGCACAGTGGACGTGCATATTCGCCGCTTACGCAATGCCTTGGCGGTTTCAGGCCATCAGGATTTAATTCAAACCGTGCGTGGTTCTGGCTATCGGTTATCAGCGCAACATACCTGATTTTGATAGTTCCTAATGCGCAAAATTGCCACAATTCAGCATTAAAAATCTCCCAAGAAAAATTTATGCTCTGCGAGCCTTTATTTACAAGGCTAGCAGAGCATCGAATAAGGTTGGCATTAAAATATGACTAAATAAGTTAAATTTTCAAATATGACTAATTTAGCGTTAAATCCTCGCTATAATTCACTTCATCACCCGTTTTTTGAAAAACAAATTCTGTGCTCGATATTCGTTGGAAAGCTGCCCTATACATTTGCGCGCTCGGCATCATCAGCCTATTTTTGTGGTTGATTACTAGCGCAACCACAGCGCTCATCGTATTCGCTATCGGGCTCATCTTTTATTTTATTCGCCATCTTTTTTGGCTGAACCAACTTCATAATTGGCTAAAAAAACCTGAGCTAAAAACCATTCCTGAAGGTTCAGGTATGTGGGAAGATGTATTTACAGCCTTACTGCACTATGAGCGCAATAATGTGCAGCAACAAACAGCACTCAGTGCCGCGCTAGAGCGCTTTGAACTGGCCACTGCAGCCATGCCAGACGGCTTGGTGATATTAAGTGCCAGCAACGCAATTGAGTGGTGCACGCCGCACGCTGAAAACCAGCTAAGCCTCAATTTAAGCCAAGATAAAAATCTGCCGATTGTGAATTTAATTCGCGACAGCCATTTTATTGCTTATCTGTATAACGAGCAGTTTGATGAGCCCTTCAAGTTAACACCAATCCATCAACCAGAGCGCAGCCTCGAAATCGAGCTGATTCCATTGGCAAATCAGCAAAAACTACTCATCAGCCGCGATATGACACAGCGCGATAAGGTCGAAACCATGCGCCGTGATTTTATTGCCAATGTCTCACATGAATTACGCACGCCATTAACCGTCGTTGGCGGCTTTCTAGAAACATTAAGCGATATGGAAGGCGCGATTCCTGCCAACCTCAAAACGTATTTCACAATGATGGAAGATCAAACCAGCCGCATGCGGCGCATCATTGAAGACTTATTGACGTTATCAACCTTAGAGAGCAAAACTGAAAGTCCTGATGACCATGAAATTAACATGGCGAGTTTGCTGAAATCTATCCAAAATGATGCCATTGGCTTGAGCCAGAGCCTTAAAAAAGCACCACTGCAAATTCACCTGCATGTTGATCCCATACTGAGTATTCGCGGCGCACAAGAAGAATTGCGCAGTGCTTTTAGCAACTTAGTCAGTAACGCCGTGCGCTACACGCTGGCGCGCGAGGGAACGAATAACAAGTCCAATGATATTTTTATTTCATGGGAGCCTCAAAATGGCGAAGCAGTGTTTTCAGTGCGTGACACCGGCATTGGCATTGCGCAGCAGCATATTGACCGACTGACCGAACGCTTTTATCGGGTTGACCGTAGCCGTAGCCGAGAAACGGGCGGCACAGGTTTGGGTTTATCCATTGTGAAACATATTCTGATTCGCCATCAGGCCAAATTAGAAATCACCAGTACATTAGACGTGGGCAGCACTTTTAGCGTAATATTTCCAAAAAGTCGTGTCGTAACTACAAGTCAATAATAAAAATATGAAAAACCTCACCCTGATTTTACTTTGCTTATGCTTAAGTGCGTGCGCCACCAATTCGCCCATGACAGGAAAACCGATTCCTGAACGAAGTGACAGAAGTTCTGGCAGCCAATTAGCAAAAAGCGATTTTGACCGTATGGCAGATGTGGAATACTCAGAAAATAAGCAAAGCCTGCGCACGCTCATGCTCAAACTCTACAAACGCAACCCGCGCGAACTTGCCAAAAGCACATCAGAAAATGCTGGAAAAATGGTCGAGTGGGTGTTCGACGGCGATGCACAACATCATTACAAATTCAAAGAAATTGATAACAAACAAGGCACAGAAGCGATATTTCTGGCGTTTAAACAAGATTTTCAAGGTGACCGTGTATTAGCCTTGATGGTGGGCTTACAAACTATGCTTTTGCAAGCCCATGATAACAAAACAGATTTTTACCTCACCGACAGCATTGACCCGCAACACATCTACAACATGGCAAGAAACGTTGAAATTGCCGCATGGAAACTCTCAAATGCGCGCGATAGCCAAGGCAACCTTTTTTTGCTCAGCAATGAAATTGGCGATAAAGGCCACAATCTGTCGTTTGAACGCGAGTTCGGCAAAATTATTGGCAGTGCAGATTTATTTGCCATCACCTTGGCTGAAAAATCTCAACGTACCATCTCACGCGTGGTACAAAATTTAGCGACTGCGCTGTTTTTACCTTTTTAATACATTAGGTTTTCTCCAATAAAAAAGGAGCCGAAGCTCCTTTTTTATTTTTAATACTAATTTGAATTACTTTGCAGCTTCAGCAGCTGCGGCATCTTTTGCAGCTTGCACTGCATCAACTGCAACTTCTTTTGCTTCAGCAGCAGCTTCAGTCGTTGCGGCAGCAGCGTCGCTTGCTGCCTCTGTTGTCGCAGCGGCTGCGTCACCGGCAGCTTCTGTGGTTGCGGCAGCAGCGTCTTTAGCCGCATCGGATGTTGCGGCAGCAGCTTCGGTTGCAGCTTCAGTTGCAGTTGCTGCTGTTTCTTCCGCTTTTTTACAAGCAGTAAAACCAACAGTTAAAGCTAAGCTTAGTAATAACACTTTCAATAATTTGCTCATGTAGATTCCTTTGTTAATAAATGAAAAAAAGTCAGCTAAAATAACGAATTAGCCCAACGCCGCCCTGATGGATGAATTCTACTCCACCGATTATGTCAGAACAACCAAAATATGGTTTATCAATTAGCGCGTAATACCTCGTCCTTCAGTGCGAGGAAGTAAGAGCGAACGGCGAAGCCGTTAAATGCCACTGTCCATTGACTTTAAAATTAAAATGCTAAAATAGAACCATGCTAATTAGAAAAGCCTACAAGTTTGAACTCATGCCAAACGATGAGCAATCACTCGCCATGCGTCAATATGCAGGCTGTTGTCGTGTGGTGTATAACAAGGCTTTGGCATGGCAGAACGAACAATATCAGGCAGACAATACGTTTAAGTTCAGCTATAGCAAAATAGCCAACTTATTGCCACAATGGAAAACAGAACTTGCTTGGCTAAAAGATGCACCTAGTCAAACACTACAACAAGCCCTTAAAAACCTAGAATCCAGTTTCAGGAATTTCTTTGCCAAACGCGCTGACTTTCCCAAGTTCAAAAAGAAAGGCATAAGCGACAGCTTCCGCTTTCCGCAAGGCTTTAAGATTGAGCAACACAACAACCGTATCTTTCTACCTAAGTTAGGCTGGCTACGTTACCGCAATAGCCGAGAAATGCTAGGCACCCCCAAGAACATCACCATCACGCAAAAATGCGGCAAATGGTACGCCAGTATACAAACCGAGCGTGAAGTTGAGCAAACTGAGCACACCGCAACCAGCATGGTAGGTGTGGACGTAGGCATCACCAGATTTGCTACCCTCAGCACGGGACAAGTGTTTGAAGCAGTCAACAGCTTCAAACAAAAACAAACAAGGTTGGCGCGGTATCAACGTGCGTTAAGCCGCAAAGTTAAATTCAGCAGCCATTGGAAAAAACAGAAAGGTAAAATTACCCAGCTCCACAGCACCATTGCGAATATCAGGCAAGACTACCTGCACAAAACGACATCTACTATCAGCCAAAACCACGCCATGATCGTGATAGAAGATTTGCAGGTTAGCAATATGAGCAAGCGTGCTAAAGGCACCATTCAAACTAAAGGGCGGAACGTCAAAGCCAAGTCGGGCTTAAATCGTTCCATTCTTGACCAAGGCTGGTTTGAGTTCAGGCGACAGCTTGAATACAAGCAGGCCTGGGCAGGTGGTGAAGTGTTAGCGGTTAATCCGCGCAACACCAGCCGCAAATGTCCGTGTTGTAAACACGTAGCCAAAGAAAACCGCCTCACCCAAGCTAAGTTCGAGTGTGTGGAATG
>JAKQTB010000225.1 GCA_029569495.1 Pseudomonadota bacterium
TTCTTCAAACAAATCGACTTGCTCACCTTTGCGGTTGGCTACCACGGGTGCGAGAATCATCAACTTGGTATCTTCTGGTAGTTTGAGCACGCTATCGACCATTTGGCTGACCGTTTGCGCCTCAAGCTTGATGCCGTGGTCTGGGCACTCTGGGTCACCAGCGCGTGCGTATAGCAGGCGCAAATAGTCATGAATCTCAGTCACAGTGCCCACAGTAGAGCGCGGGTTGTGTGAGGTGGATTTTTGCTCAATAGAAATAGCTGGGGATAGGCCTTCAATTAAGTCAACGTCAGGTTTATCCATGCGGGCTAAAAATTGGCGCGCATAAGCTGAAAGACTTTCAACGTAGCGGCGCTGACCCTCCGCGTAAAGTGTATCAAAAGCCAAGCTTGACTTACCCGAGCCGGATAGCCCGGTAATAACCACGAGCTGATTGCGCGGAATATCCAATGAGACATTTTTGAGATTGTGCGTACGTGCACCGCGAATTTTAATGAATTCCATCATGCTTTTACTAAAGACTCGAGTTAATTTTTTGGCAACCTGCTAATATACCTACTTTTATAAATTAAGCGCAAAATTTTTCATCGCTTGTAAAAATTTGTCAGAAAAAGTAATGAAATAAGCAAATACAACCGTCCAAATTTTTAATTCAGCACACCAATTAATCTTCACATTACACATGGCAATTTCAGAAAAAATGACCCCGCTTGAAGTTCGCGCGACAACGAGCTTGGCCTCAATTTACGGCTTGCGCATGTTCGGCATGTTTTCAATTTTGCCGATTTTTGCGATTTATGCCGCATCTTTTCCTGAGCAGCCAACCCCGTTTATGATTGGCTTGGCGCTAGGCGCTTATGGTTTAACGCAGGCGCTATTTCAATTGCCATTTGGCATGGCATCAGATAAATATGGCCGTAAACCGATGATTTATCTTGGGCTTGGTATCTTTGCCGTGGGTAGTATGGTGGCAGCCCTTGCCATGAATATTGAAGGCGTGATTATTGGCCGCGCACTGCAAGGTGCAGGCGCAGTTTCTGCTGTGGTGACAGCTTTGCTGGCAGACCTTACCCGCGATGAGCATCGTACCAAGGCCATGGCTACCATAGGCGCTACCATCGGCGTTGCTTTTGCAATATCTCTTGTGGGCGGTCCATTACTCAATCAATGGATTGGCGTGCCGGGCATATTTTTTATGACCGCATTGCTAACATTGGCTGCAATGGCGGTAGTAAAGTTTGTGGTACCAGACCCCGTGCACAGCTACCACCATTCTGATGCGAGTGCCACCCCTGCTAAGTTAAAAGATGTGCTTAAGAACAAGCAGTTATTGCGTTTAAATTATGGCATTTTTGCCCTGCATGCCGCCCAAATGGCGATGTTCGTGGTGGTACCATTTGCGATTACAAAGTCGAGCCAGATTGAAGTTAATCAGCATTGGCATATTTATTTACCCGTTTTAATTGGCTCATTTGTACTCATGGTGCCGGCGATTATTTACGCTGAAAAACAAGCGAAAATGAAGCAGGTATTTCTACTTGCTATTGGGTTGATGTTAATTGCACAACTAGCATTTTCGGCATTTATTCAGTATTTTTGGGGGATTGTATTTTCGCTCACACTTTATTTTGTTGCGTTTAACATATTAGAGGCAACGCTACCCTCAATTATCAGTAAAATTGCGCCGGCAGCTGCAAAGGGTACGGCGATGGGCGTTTATAATACAAGCCAGTCCATAGGCATTTTTGTGGGTGGCGCACTTGGCGGATATTTATCGCATCAATTTGGCTATGCCAGTGTTTTTATTTTTTGTAGCGTGATGATGATTTTATGGCTAATATTTGCATTCTCAATGCAAGCACCATTAGCAGTAAAAACAAAAATGTTTAGCATGGATGAATCGGCTTTAAATATGCCCGCCGCAGAAGCTGAGGCGCTTAAACAAAGCTTAACCAACCTGCATGGCGTGTTAGAAGTGGCCGTGTTGCCACAAGAGCTTACGGTTATATTAAAAATAGATAAATCGAAAAATGTGAATGAAGCGGAAATAGAAACTTTAGTGCATCAATTGTTGAAAGGTTAAAAATGGCATCAGTGAATAAGGTAATACTAGTGGGCAATCTCGGGCGTGACCCAGAGGTGCGTTTTATGCCAAATGGCGAAGCAGTATGTAATTTTAGTATTGCCACGACTGATAACTGGAAAGATAAATCAGGTGCAAAACAAGAGCGCACAGAGTGGCACAACATTGTGATGTATCGTAAACTTGCTGAAATTGCAGGTGAGTATTTAAAAAAGGGCCGCCCTGTGTATATTGAAGGCCGTCTACAAACGCGCAAATGGCAAACGAAAGAAGGCCAAGATCGTTACACAACAGAAATTATCGCAGACCAAATGCAAATGTTGGGTGGGCGAGATGGCGGCTCAAATGCGAGTTATGATGGCGGTATGGATCAAAGTGGCGGTGATGATTATAATCAAACCGCACCAAGCCAAGGGCAGCCAAGACAAGCTTCAAGCGCTCAAAAAGCACCAGCGCAAACAGGTGGAAATGCCTTTGATGATTTTGAGGATGACATACCTTTTTGAGAATTTACTTAAAAATAAAAATGCTTCAATTAAAAGCCAGCAATGCTGGCTTTTAATATTTGGCGCCCGTGTTGGCAAATATGATAAACCGCAGGTAATTTAAACATTGTTTTAAAATCAAAGTGTTTCATCGCAATGGCGCTATCTGTAAGGTATAATTTCGCTTTTAGAATTTAGCAGTCATTTAAACTATGCCCATTTACGATTATCAATGCAGTAGTTGCGGTCACAAAGCAGAGGTGATGCGCAAAATTAGTGAACCAAATCTAACTGTTTGCCCTGCCTGCGGCAGTGAAACTTTTGCCAAGCAAGTGTCAGCGCCAAGCTTTCAGTTAACTGGTAGCGGTTGGTATGCAACCGACTTTAAGGGCGGCCAAAAACCAGCAGCCAGCAGCACTGAAACAAAACCGGCAGAATCTAAACCTGCAGAAGCAACCCCGCCAGCAGCCTGTGGCACAGGGTGTGCCTGCCACTAAACACCATGATGCCAAAAATAAAACAATATTTCATTACAGGCCTGCTCGTGCTTGTGCCACTGGTCATTACTGTTTGGGTGTTAAAAACCTTTATTGGCGTGATGGACCAGAGCTTGTTGTTATTGCCTGATGCGTGGCACCCACACAACCTTTTTAAACGTGACATTCCAGGCCTAGGCGCAATCTTGACGGTGGCAATTGTGCTGGTGACGGGTGTGCTCGCTACCAATTTTTTTGGTAAGCAACTGATTACGTTATGGGAGAACTTACTTAATCGCGTACCCGTGGTGAAGTCAATTTACGCGGGTGTAAAGCAAGTATCTGACACTTTGTTTTCAGATTCTGGCAACGCGTTTCGGCATGCTGTTTTAGTGCAATTCCCACATTCCGGTGCTTGGACCATTGCCTTTATTACTGGCCAGCCGGGTGGTGAAGTCGCGATTCATTTAAGAGGTGAGCATGTCAGCGTTTATGTGCCTACAACCCCAAACCCCACCAGTGGCTACTTTTTGATGATACCTAAAGAAGACGTTATTACGCTTGAAATGAGTGTGGATGAGGCTTTGAAATATATTATTTCGATGGGCGTTATTTCTCCATCTGACTTAGTAGCGGCTAAAAAACTTAAGGGCTAAATAATTCTCGTTGAAATTATAAAGACTCGTTTTCGCCAAACCCTATCAATTACACCATGACATTTTTACCAACTATTTAACTTAAGATTTTTATTATGATGCGTACACATTACTGCGGCCACTTAAACCGCGAACATATTGGACAAACCGTAACATTGTGTGGCTGGGCGCACCGTCGCCGTGACCATGGCGGCGTTATTTTTATTGATTTGCGTGACCGCGAAGGCATGGCGCAAATTGTGATAGACCCAGATACGCCACAAGCTTTTGCCAATGCTGAAACAGTGCGTAATGAGTTTGTTTTAAAAGTGACTTGTAAAGTTCGTGCGCGCCCAGAAGGCACCGTTAACCCAAACATTCCGACAGGTGAAGTGGAAATGCTGGCCACCGAGATTGAGATTCTCAATGCATCACTCACTCCGCCCTTTATGTTGGATGACGACAACCTGACTGAAACTGTGCGCTTACAGCATCGCTACATTGATTTGCGTCGTCCAGCCATGCAAAAAAACCTCATGCTACGCTACAAAGTGGCTAAAAACCTGCGTGACTACTTGGATGATAACGGCTTTATTGAAGTTGAAACACCGATGCTCACACGCAGTACGCCTGAAGGTGCGCGTGATTACCTAGTGCCAAGCCGTGTGCATGCGGGCCAGTTCTTTGCGTTGCCACAGTCACCACAACTGTTTAAGCAATTGTTAATGGTGTCAGGTTTTGACCGTTACTTCCAAATTACAAAATGCTTCCGCGATGAAGACTTGCGTGCTGACCGTCAGCCGGAATTCACCCAAGTCGATATTGAAACATCGTTTATGAGCGAGAACGACATCATGGACATCGTGGAGGAAATGATTCGCCAGATGCTCAAAAAAGTACAAAATGTCGATTTGCCCGCAAAATTCCCGCGTATGCCATTTGCAGAAGCTATGAATAAATATGGCTCAGATAAGCCTGATATGCGCGTCACCCTTGAAATTACCGAGCTATCGGATGTGATGAAAGACGTAGATTTTAAAGTGTTTGCGGGTGCGGCGAATGCTGAAGGTGGCCGTGTGGCGGCCTTGCGCGTGCCAAATGGTGCGGCAATTTCTCGTAGCGAGATTGATGCTTATACCGAATTTGTAAAAATCTACGGCGCCAAAGGGCTGGCGTATATCAAAATTAACGACACCACAAAATTGAACGAAGAAGGCCTACAAAGCCCAATCGTTAAAAATATTCATGTGAAAGCCCTGCAAGCCATTATTGACCGCACCGGCGCACAAAATGGTGACATCGTATTCTTTGGTGCAGATAAAACCAAAGTGGTGAATGAAGCGCTAGGTGCATTACGTCTAAAAGTGGGCCACGATAAAGGCCATGTAGATGGTCGCGCTTGGGCGCCATTGTGGGTGGTGGACTTCCCTATGTTTGAACATGATGAAGAGAATGACCGCTGGGTGGCCTTACACCATCCGTTCACAGCACCAAAAGATGGCCACGAAGATTTGCTTACCAGCAACCCAGGTGCGGCGCTTTCAAAAGCCTATGATATGGTACTCAACGGCTGGGAAGTGGGCGGTGGCTCAGTGCGTATTCATAAACAAGAAGTGCAATCGAAAGTGTTTGATGCGCTAAAAATTAGCAAGGAAGAAGCGCAAGAAAAATTTGGCTTCTTGCTCGATGCATTGCAATATGGTGCCCCTCCGCACGGCGGCTTGGCGTTTGGTTTAGACCGTTTGGTGACGTTGATGACAGGTGCTGAATCAATTCGTGATGTAATTGCCTTCCCTAAAACCCAACGCGCGCAGTGCTTAATGACCAATGCACCGAACGAAGTGGATGAGAAGCAGCTACGTGAATTGCATATTCGCGTTCGTACGCCCAATTCAGTGGCTTAAAATGCACTCCCTTTGCAATAACTTCACTACATTCACTTGGTCATACAATTACGTGAGTTAATATGCTTAATATGTGAGCCAAACCCAGTTTGAAATACTGAACTGTGAATAGACTGATAAAACTATATTTCGAAATAAATTAAACGGGGAAAAAATGAAAAAGCAATACATAACAATTTTAACTGCAACGACTTTAGCTTTATCTTTGGCCTCATGTTCTCATGTATCTCCTAGATACAATGCCTCCGCTACCAATGTTGAAGAAATTCGCCAGATTACCAAGGATATTTCCGCAAAGATAAGTACAGGAGAGTTTACCGCGACAGAAATAGGCAAAAAGTCTATTGTATGCCGTGCAGCGGGACCGGTTGGCCCGTCAGATAACAAAACTTTTGATCAATTTATTAAAGATGCAATAGCGGATGAATTTAAGATTGCGGGAATATATGATGAGAAATCTAATGTGAAATTAAAGGGAAATCTCGATTCTATTGATTTTAGTTCTAGCATAGGCGCTGGGAAATGGATGATGAAGATGACATTTTCTAGTCAAGAAGTAGAGCCATTTGTAGTCGAAAATACTTACTCCTTTTCAACAAACTTTATTGCAGATATTGCGTGTGAGCAGGTCTCTCAGGCACTGCCCGCAGCAACTCAAGACTTTATTAAGAAACTTATTCAACATCCGAGTTTTAGAAATATTTTGACACAAAAAGTTGCTATTAACTGATTGATAAATGGATAGATTTAAAAATGCCAGTTAAGGAAAGTTTTAAATTGAAATCATGCCAGTCACCCAGCTAAACCACGTCAACCTTCGCACGCCTTTTGAAACGATGCTGAAACTCAAAGACTTCTACTGCGATGTAGTCGGCTTAAAGGTTGGGCCGCGTGAGGGTTTTACTAGCCGCGGCTTTTGGCTTTATATTGGCGATACGCACGTGATGCATTTGGCGGAGTATCGCGGTGAAGGCGCGCCGCTTACCAATGTACTCACCACCATTGACCACATTTCGTTTACCTGCACCGATATGCCGGCTATGGAGGCGCACTTAAAAGCGCATAATATTGATTATTCGATTCGTGATTTACCGGTGTTGAATGTCAAGCAAATTAATTTTAAAGACCCTGTGGGTAATGGCGTTGAGTTGTTCTTTTATATGTCCACTTGAGTGGCGTCAACGCAACATTCTGTTTTACGTTCTTGCACTATCTAATGCGCACATTTTTAGATAAGCGGCTATCATTTTGGTCTGTGTGACTGGTATCACATACCTTTGCGTATATTCCCTTAGAATGCGAACTACGTGGTGAAGCTTACTGTCTCAATGTGTAAGCAAAAAACGCCTATAAAATAACTAAATAATATTTTGGAGTGGATAAAATGAACACACAATCTCAACTTAAATTTGGCCTAACGAGCGGTCTAGGCCGATGGATGGTGGCGGCAGGTTTGTCTGTTGCTTTTTTAAGTAATGCATTTGCTGAAGCCGACCCAAATTTATGGCCCGTGATGAAAGAAGCGTTTTTTGCAAAACGTGAAATGAAAGAAGTTGATTTTATTAAAATTGACGCACCAAAACGTGCTGAAAGTGGCGCACAAGTACCCGTGACTTATAGCATTGATAACGCTGCGGCAAACGGCGTAAAAATCGTCAAGCTATATTCTTTTGTGGACTCAAACCCTATTCCACTCACCGCAACCTATAACCTTAGTGATAGGTTGGGAGATTTTCAATTATCAACCCGCATTCGCTTTGAAACAGATGGGTACGTACGTTTGGTGGGTGAAACAGCGGATGGCAAATTGTATTTAGGCTCTCGTGTGATTCGCGCAGCGGGTGGCTGTGGCGGCATGGTTGAAAATAACGAGGCAGAAATTCGCGCGGCCGCGGGTAAAATTAAAATGAATGTGGAGCCGCCTGCAAAATTTGGCACGCCAACAGCCGCAACATTTAATATCAAGCATATTATGCGCACAGGCTTGCAACGTGATTTAGTGTCGCAAGGTTATGTGCCAGCGTTTTATATTAATAAAACCGAATTTAAATATAATGGCAAAACTTTAATGGATGTCGATGTGGGGGTTGGCACGGCGGAAGACCCTTACTTTAAATTTAACTTCGTACCAGATGCACCGGGTAAATTAGAAGTGACAGCCACTGATAACGAAGGCAAATCATTTACCCACGAAGTAGACGTAAAAGGTTAGTAAAACGGTTTGCTAAAAAGGCCTCTACTGAACTGACCCCCAAATGTTGGACATTAATTTGGGTTTAAACTTAAGGACTGATTTCTGTACTCTACAGGACTCAGTCCTTTTAATTTTGTCTTAATCCTTTCGTGATTGTAATACCA
>JAKQTB010000226.1 GCA_029569495.1 Pseudomonadota bacterium
AGCCTTTATTTACAAGGCTCACAGGGCAGCGAAAAAGGGTTAATCAAAAATTTACTTAAAAATTTACTTAAAAACTTAAGTTATTCTTGATTAATTTGTTGTCGTTGCTGGTGCTGGCGCAGGTGCAGGCTCGGCCACAAAAATTTCTACACGACGATTTTTTGCTTTATTGGCAGATGTGTCATTGGCCACCACCGGCTCATGCGAACCACGGCCATCAATCGCAATACGGTTTGTGGCAACACCTCTCGCCACAATATAATCGCGCACACTTGCTGCACGGTTGAGCGATAACGGATTATTGATTGCGTCACTTCCCGAACTATCAGTATGGCCAATAATCGTCACATTGCTGCTAGGATTGCTCACCAAACCTTTGGCAAAAGTATCCAAAATTGTTCTGAAATTTGGGTTGATGTCTGCGCGGCCCACATCAAATGATATATCACTTGGAATTTCTAATTTCAGGCGATTATCTTCCGTTTGCGTCACCGCTACACCAGTACCGGCTGTCGCCTCTTCCATTTGTTTTTTCTGCTCTTCTTGGCGCTTCGTCCATACGTTCCCAGCCACCGCGCCTGCCGCGCCACCTACCACGGCACCAATCGCCGCACCTTTACCTTTGCCCGCAATCGCGCCTACAACCGCACCGCCCGCAGCACCAATGGCCGCACCTTTTGCAGTGCCTTTTTGCGTTTCTGACATATTGGCACAACCGCCTAATACAAATGTTGCCAACACGGCACTGACTAATAGTTTTTTATGCATATTGATTCCTTAAAAAAACGGGTGAAATAACTCAAATATTGAACAAACGTGCTTGTTGCTGAAGATGAATGAAAAGAACTGGAAAGTCACTAAATAGATGACAAGCGTCACAACAAAACTAACGCACTACGATGAGATAAGTTTACCAAACTGACTGGTTAGAGATGTTAACCAAAGGTAATAATTGGTAACAAATTAAGCGCGTAAACGCACGAGAAAAATTTTATGCCCTGCGAGCCTTTATTTATAAGGCTTCCAGAGCATCGAAAAAGGTTGCATGTGAAAAATGTGGTTTTTTAATAAAAGACTAGCTCAAATATGTCAATATTAAATGGGTTTTGACTCTAAGTTCCCCTTCTACTGAGCCTGAGATTGCGCTGATTTTGGGAGGATTTCGGTAAGCGGCTGTTTGAGCCAAGTGACTTTTTTTGGCGAGTTTTCACATCAAAACAATTGCTTTAGCAATTCGTGATGATGGGGATGACCCTTGCGGTTACCGCTTGCCGTCCAAAAATCAGCGCAATCTCAGGAAACAAGCGGTAGGGGGTAGCCTTTCACAACCGACTTAGCGCTTTAGCGCTTAGCGAGGTTGGGGATGCCCCTTGCGGGTATTATTTGGTTTCTTTCTTTTGGCTAAGCAAAAGAAAGAAACTCGCCAGTCGCGCGAAAGCGACCATTGACATACGGCGCAATGCCTTTCAGTTATTGCGCCCTTACTAGCTAGATTTATTCTTTTGCACTGTAAACCCGTTACGTCCTCAATCTACAGCAACACCTTCTCAATCCCGCCATTATTTACCTTCTCCACATATTCCTGCAACCAATTCTCCCCAAGAATATGCTTCGCCATTTCTACCACAATATAATCCGCAGTAATGCCCGTATCTTCACCATAACGCGCTAAGCCTTGCAGGCAACTTGGGCATGACGTGAGAATTTTCACGGGCTGCTCAGGCGCACCAACGGTTAAGCCCATTTTCGCCATGCCACTTTCAAGTTCTTCTTGCTTGCGGAACTTCACTTGGGTAGCAATATCAGGCCGTGCTGCTGCAAACGTGCCACTTTCGCCGCAACAACGGTCATTCAGCGCAACGTCAGTGCCCATTAACGTGTTGGTGACTTCTAACGGTTTATAGGTTTTCATCGGCGTGTGGCACGGGTCGTGATACATATAACGCGTACCGGTAATGCCTTTGAGTTTTACGTCTTTTTCCATTAAATATTCGTGAATATCTAATAATCTGCAACCAGGGAATATTTTCTCAAACTCGTATTTTTGCAGTTGGTCCATGCACGTACCGCACGACACAATCACGGTTTTAATATCCAAGTAATTGAGCGTATTCGCTACACGGTGAAACAACACGCGGTTATCCGTGGTAATTTCTTGGCCTTTGTCGTGATTGCCTGCGGACGTTTGCGGGTAACCACAGCATAAATAACCCGGCGGCAATACTGTAATCGCGCCCACTTCATATAGCATGGCTTGCGTGGCTAAGCCCACATTTGAGAACAAACGCTCAGAGCCGCAACCGGGGAAGTAAAACACCGCCTCACTTTCCTCTGTTACCTTTTTCGGGTTACGAATCACCGGAATCATGTGGTCGTCTTCAATGCCCAGCATGGCGCGTGAGGTTTTAGACTGCATTTTTTTCGGCATGGGCCGATTAATAAAATGAATCACCTGTGATTTGATTTCTGCGCGACCCACCGTAGCTGGTGGACGTTTTTTATCTTTCAACAAACCAAACCGTTTAGCTAAAGTGTGCGCTAAGTTTTGTGCTTTGTAGCCCCAACCTATCATGGTGGTGCGCAAAAACTTAATAGTGGCAGGGTCTTTGGCATTTAAAAACCACATGCCAGCTGTAGTCCCTGCGTTAAACTTCTTTTTGCCTTGCTCGCGTAAAAAATTGCGCATTTTAATAGACACATCGCCAAAATCAATATCGACTGGGCAAGGTTTTTCACAACGATGGCAGATTGTGCAATGGTCGGCCACATCGTTAAATTCATCAAAATGTTTGAGTGAAATGCCGCGGCGCGTTTGCTCTTCATAAAGAAACGCTTCAATTAATAGTGACGTGCCCAAAATTTTGTTGCGTGGGCTATATAGTAAGTTCGCGCGAGGCACATGCGTACTGCACACAGGCTTACATTTGCCGCAACGCAAGCAGTCAGAAATATCATCGGCAATTTCGCCAATGGCTGATTGCTCCATGATAATAGATTCCTGCTCCAGCAAGCCAAAGCTTGGTGTGTAGGCGTTATCTAAACCAGAACCAGCCAGCAATTTACCTTTGTTAAAGTGGCCATTCGGGTCCACTTTATTTTTATAGGCAGTAAAAGTATCAATGGTCGATTGATCTAAAAACTCCATTTTGGTGATGCCAATGCCATGCTCACCAGAAATCACACCATTCAAGCTTTTTGCTAACGCCATCACGCGGTCCACCGCTGCATGGGCGTCTTGCATCATGGTGTAATCGTCAGAGTTTACTGGAATATTGGTGTGTACATTGCCATCACCCGCGTGCATGTGTAGCGCAATAAACACTCGGCTTTTTAGCACTTGCTTGTGAATTTCATCGCATTTATCGAGAATCTTTTGATACTCACGACCAGCAAAAATATCCGCCATCACACGTTTAAGTTCACGCTTCCAAGAAATGCGTAAATCATACGATTGCACAGCACGGAACAGACTTTCGTAATGGCTGAATGCTTGTCCTGCTTCACCTAGCACGTCCACTGGTGCATCCAGATTATCAAGTATTAAGCGCCAGCGTGTACGTAAATCACTCAGTAATTTAAGCGCCATCACCTGCTTGGTTTTTACCATCGCTACATCGGCATTGCCGTCTTCATCGGCTTGCAGTGGCAGCTCCCCTTGCATAAAGACTTCTAAGGCATCTAACAACTTAAGTTTGTTTTTAATGCTTAGTTCAATATTGATGCGCTCAATACCATCAGAATAATCGCCCAATCGCGGTAATGGAATAACCACGTCTTCATTAATTTTAAATGCGTTGGTATGTTTGGCAATGGCCGCCGTGCGTGCACGGTCTAACCAGAACTTTTTGCGCGCTTCAGCTGACACCGCAATAAAGCCTTCGCCATCACGGGCGTTACACATCCGCACCATGGCGGACGCCACTTCACCCACAGCATTTTCATCATCCGAGGCAATATCGGCAATCAACACCATTTTTGGGCGTTGCTGGCGCGCGGCCTTGGTGGCGTAGCCGACCGCTTTGATGTAGCGCTCGTCCATGTGTTCCAAACCCGCCATAATCACAGCGGGCTCTTTTTTGGCTGTTGCATCGAGGTAATCTTTAATCTCGACAATCGCAGGCACGGCGTTTGACACGTTGCCAAAAAATTCCAGCGCAATGGTGCGTACATGCTTGGGCATACGGTGCAAAATAAACGTTGCAGAAGTAATTAAACCATCGCAGCCTTCTTTTTGAATGCCGGGCAAGCCAGATAAAAACTTATCTGTTACATCTTTACCTAAACCGACTTTTCTAAAACTAGGGCCAGGAATTTCCAGCACTTGCGGTTCGGCCAACAAGGTTTTCATGTCTTCTGCAAAGCGGCTAATTTTGAAGCGTGCTGTTTCGATGTCATGAATTTTGCCTAGATTATGGTCTAGCCGCTCAACTTCCATCCAGTCACCGTCTGGTGTCACCATACGCCATGAGGCCAAATTATCTAAAGCCGTACCCCATAACACCGCTTTCTTACCACCGGCGTTCATTGCCACATTACCGCCAATACAACTCGCGTCAGCTGAAGTTGGGTCGCAAGCAAATTCTAGACCTGCATCACTCGCCGCCTCCATCGCGCGACGTGTTACGACACCTGCGCCACATTCAATGGTCGCCACTTGTCTTGCCACACCAGGCAACGTGCGCATTTGCACGCCTGAATGGCGGTCTAGTTTTTCAGTGTTAATCACGCAAGAAAGTGGCGTTAATGGAATAGCGCCTCCAGTATAGCCAGTGCCACCGCCCCTAGGGATGATAGTAAGCCCTAACTCAATACTTGTTCGCACCAGCGCCGCTATCTCTTGCTCGGTGTCCGGATTCAGCACCACAAAGGGGTACTCTACGCGCCAATCAGTGGCATCTGTGACGTGTGATACGCGCGCTAAGCCATCAAACTGAATATTATCTTTACGTGTGATTTTACTAAACTTACTAAGCGCTTTTTTACGCAAATCATAGGTTTGGCGAAAATCTTCCGCAAACTTCTCAACCGCAAGCTTTGCCGCCGCCACCAGTTTTTGTACTTTTTCATTGGCTGTACCATTGGTATTGCGTGCATCAATGGCAGCTATCCGATGATGCAGCGCATCAATCAATGCTTTACGGCGCTTTGGATTTTCTAGCAAATCATCTTGCAAGTAAGGGTTACGCGTCACTACCCACAAGTCACCTAGCACTTCAAATAACATGCGCGCTGAGCGGCCTGTTTTACGCTCTGCACGTAACGCATTGAGCACCTGCCAAACGTCCTCGCCCAGAAACCGAATAACGATTTCGCGGTCAGAAAACGAAGTGTAGTTGTAAGGAATTTCGCGTAAGCGCGCTGCAGGTTGATGTTCTGCGTGAGAAATACTGCCAGGAAGAGGTGCGTTCATTTTCTTGTTTAATAAACAGCCAAACGATTAAAGATATGCATTATAACATGCAGAAACCCAGCGAATAAGCGCGACCATGTTGTGGGTATTCAGCAATAGGCTTTTAACTAATATTTTCCCAAAATTTGTGATATTGCTCACAAACTCACATGCATTATTTTTTACAAACTAAGGTAAACTCTTTATTTGAGTTAACTATCATCGAGCAAGGTTATACCGCCATGTTATGGATTAAAGCGCTACATATTATTTTTGTCACCAGCTGGTTTGCCGGCTTATTCTATTTACCTAGACTCTTTGTAAACCATGCCATGGTGACCGATGAGGCCACATCAGCGCGCTTAACACTCATGGAAGCTAAACTTTATCGCTTTATGTTGCCATTAGCCGTTCTAGCGCTTATTTTTGGATTATGGTTATGGCTTGGCTACGGCATCACTGGGCGCTGGATGCATCCTAAGCTGACATTGGTAGCCATTCTTATTGGTTACCATTGGTATTGCGGCAAACTGTTAAACGATTTTAAGCACAATAAAAATCAACGCAGTCACGTATGGTATCGCTGGTTTAATGAAGTGCCAGTGATTGTGCTTACAATAGTCGTGATACTGGTTGTTGTTAAACCTTTTTAATTCACCATAAATTCAAAAGGTAATAGTGATGGATATTTTTAATTCTGAGTGGTTGATCCGCATGCTGGAAAAATCCAGCAATACCCCGCAAGGTCGCATCCTCAACCTTTTTGATATTTTGGGCGACTGGCTTGCAGCGCCTAATCTACATGTCATTCTTCCTGCACATATTTCCTCTCACGACTTATTGACGAATTATTTAAGCAAACAAGCAACTGCAATGCACGCAGCTAGCCCTGAAATTCTGGCAGAGCATATCGCCCTCATTGCCCACAATGCCGCGCTTCAAACCGCTTCTGAACCAAATGGCAACCACCTGAAGCATGCGAAAGTTGCCGCAAACGCGCTTATTTTGGCGCAAACACAAAAACAGTGGGCTTCGCCAAAGTCCATCCACTCAAAGCGTACTATTTATGGCATCGCTGCAAGTTTTTTTGTGGTTGGTCTGACGATTGCTTGGCTACCCACATTCTTACAAACCAGTTCGCAACAAAACATCGTTGTTGCATTAGATGTGATGCGCAAAGACAATTCGACCGAAATAAAAACTGCTGCGTTTGCAAGCAACTCAAAAAATCTAAGTTTAAGCGCCCATGAGGCGGCGACGATGTATGCCAAATATGAGCAAATGCGCAATGGCACTTGCCAGTTTCCTGAGGCGATTCAAATTCCTGACAGAGACAAAGCCGTTTATCTAGAAAATGTCGTGGGCGGAAAACTGCCATCCAACTTAAAAGATTTAGCCACTGCAAATATTTATTTAGAAAAAGTACGTTGCAACTTTACCCCAATGCTCATGGCCAATTCTGTAGGCTGAAGCATAATAAACATTGCAAACACTCTATACAGGTTAGTATAATCATCACATGATTTCATTACGTGAAAAAATACTCAATACTGCAAGTAACCTGTTTCAAACGCAGGGAATCAACTCGACTGGTGTAGACACGATTGTGGCGGCGGCTGGCACCACTAAAATGACGCTGTATAAATATTTCACCAGCAAAGAGAATTTAATTTTGGCTGTGCTTGAAAAAGGTCACCAGGATTTTCAAACTTGGCTCAATGATAATCTGAATGCCAGTACAAAAAAACCCAGCGAAAAGCTGCAAATTTTATTTGATTTTATTGAAGAATGGGTCACATCACCTAACTTTAACGGTATGGGCTTTATTAAGGCATCTGCCGAGTTTCCAAGTGAAGAGAATGCTGTGCATCAACTGTCTTCTGAGCAGTCACGCCAATTCAGGCAATATATCAGCACGCTAGCGACTGAAGCCAACATTCATGATGCAGATGGTTTAGCATTGCAGCTTTCATTGTTGTTTGAAGGGGCCGTACAGGCCGAACAAATGAAGCGTGGTTCAGGCGCAATTAAGTATGCAAAAACTGCCGCAAAAATCTTAATTGACGGTGCAAAAAAAGCAAGTTGACCCAGCAATAGACTAAGCTTAAGCTAAACTTGGCACTTGTACCAACTGGCTTTAAGCGGCTTTATGCAGGATAATAGCTTTTTTCACACTTCAAGCGCTTTTTATGTCTACTCTCATCTGCGGTTCACTGGCTTTTGACACCATCATGGTGTTTCAAGATCAATTTAAAAACCATATCCTCCCCGATAAAATTCACGCACTCAGTGTGGCATTTTATGTGCCGGAAATGCGTCGTGAATTTGGTGGCACGGCAGGTAACATTGCCTACAACTTGCAGCTATTAGAAGGCAACCCGCTGATTATGGCCACTGTGGGTGAAGATTTTGGCACGTATACCACATGGCTGCATCACAACAAACTCAATACCGCGCACATTAAAACCATTCCGCAAAGCTTTACGGCACAAGCATTTATTACGACTGACACAGACGATAATCAAATCACCGCATTTCATCCGGGTGCGATGGTCGAATCACATCAAAACAGTGTAAATGATGTTAAAAACGTGAAACTTGCGATTATTGCCCCTGACGGGCGTGATGGCATGTTCCAGCATGCGCGCGAGTGTTTTGAGGCTGGCATTCCCTTTATGTTTGACCCGGGCCAAGGCCTGCCCATGTTTAACGGTGAAGAATTGCTCCATTTCATTGAGATGGCGGACTATTTAGCAGTGAACGATTATGAATCCCAAATCATTCAAGATAAAACAGGACTCACGCTACTACAACTGGCTGAAAAAGTGAAAGCGCTTATCGTCACATTAGGGGGAAGCGGCTCGCATATTTATGCCGACGGTCAACGTTTTGACATTCCCTGCGTTAAGGTTGAAAAGATTGTAGATCCAACAGGCTGTGGCGATGCCTACCGTGCAGGCTTGCTTTACGGCATTGCCAGAGGCTGGGATTGGCCAACTTGCGGTAGATTAGCTTCAACCATGGGCGCAATTAAAATTGAGAGCCGTGGTGGCCAAAACCACAAACCAACGCGCGATGAAATTGAAACCATTTACACCCTTGCGTTGCTGAACGATGTGAAACTGGATTAGTCGAACCGCTTGAGTGTAGACATTCTTATTTTTGAATTTTTAACTTAATTTTTATGGGAGCACAAAGTGAAATTAATGCAATTATTCACCATTGGTTTAATTAGCGTCTTTCTTGGCGCATGTGCAAGCTCAAACTCTGGCAGTGTTTATAGCCGCGACGATGCACGCAAGGTACAAACGGTTAAAACGGGTGTGGTAGAAAGTGTACGGCAAGTTAAACTTGAAGGCACTAAATCGCCCGTTGGTACAGTCGCAGGTGGCGCAGTTGGTGGCATTGCTGGCGGCTCTATTGGGCATGGCCGTGGCAGCGCTGTTGGCGCCGTGGTGGGCGCTGTAGCCGGTGCATTGGCGGGCGCCGCGCTTGAAGAAGGCGTGACCCGCAAAGATGCGCTTGAAATTACCGTTAAATTAGATGGTGGCGGCCTTATTGCGATTGTGCAAGAAGCAGATGAACCCTTTAATATCGGCGAAAACGTGCGCATTATTGAAAACGGCAGTACTTCGCGCGTTTCGCATTAAAACTTTCCAAATCACAAATTTGGTGATGTGTGCCATGCATCACCAAAGCTTTCTTCTAAATCAAGCGCACTGTCAATAAAGCGTCATATTTCTTTCACCGTCTGTTCACATTGCTTCATTAAAGTCTCTTTGATTTCAAAAGAGGAGCATTTTAATGATTCACAACGAGTTTCAACTATCACACAACACCGAGCGCAACGCAAAAGCGGCGCGCCTGAGCATTAGCATTGCACGTACGCAATCTGAAATTGAACAAGCACAGCGCTTACGCTATAAGGTATTTGCCGAAGAAATGGGCGCGCAACTGCTTGGCACTGGCGGGCTTGATGTTGATGGTTTTGACCAATACTGCGAGCACCTGATTGTACGCGATAATGAAACGAACCAAGTCATTGGCACTTACCGCATTTTAAGCCCTGAAAGAGCCTTTGATGCCGGCGGTTATTATTCTGCCGGTGAATTTGACCTGACACGCATTGCGCATTTATTCGACCGCACCGTAGAGGTGGGCCGGGCTTGTGTACATCAAAACTACCGCAATGGCGGCACAATCACAATGTTATGGGCTGGTTTGGCGCAATACATGCAGGCACATCAATATGAGTTTATGATTGGTTGCGGCAGCATCAGTATGGCCGATGGCGGCCACGCGGCGGCGAGTTTATACCAACGCTTACAAGATGAATATTTATCGCCACTTGAATACCGTGTGTTTCCGCGTAATCCATTACTGAATGCTTCATTACAGCATAATCTGCAGGTGGCCTGCCCACCTTTAATTAAAGGTTATTTAAGGCTTGGCGCGTATATTTGCGGCGAACCAAATTGGGACCCATTTTTCAATACTGCGGATATGCTGGTGATGTTGCCACTATCAAGAATTAACCCAAGATATGCCGCGCATTTTTTAAAATAACACGACTCAAATAATATTAGCTTTTTTAAAGCACCTGTATGACGGACGCAAATAAGCAACGCATCGGAATAAATAGTCTAAAATGGCAACTGTGATTTCAAACAACAGATTGCCAATCATCAACACAAGCGGCCACACCAGCAAGCTCACGCGCTACTATAGAATAGGCCGCGTAACCGCACACACTTTTGTTGCGGTGCTGGCCGTAAGTGCTATTTTTCCCGTTGCGAGTAAACGGGTAAAATCAACCCTGACCAAATGGTGGTGCAGGCGCTTGCTTACCACTTTAAACATGCGCATCACCACGCATGGCCATTCACCTTTGCCAAATAGCAACATGCGTAGCACCATGGTGGTCGCCAATCATATTTCATGGACAGATATTCACGCACTCAACAGCATTGAACCGCTGCGATTTATTGCAAAATCAGAAATCAGCCACTGGCCAGTGTTTGGCTATTTGGCCAGAAAAGCCAATGTGCTGTTTATTGACCGCAATAAACGCCACGATGCTGGTCGCATTGTGCATAAAACGGCTAAAAGCCTAGAAGAAGGAGACAATTTATGCCTGTTTCCTGAAGGCACCACCACCGATGGCACAAAGCTAGTGCCTTTTAAAAGCAGCATCATTCAGGCCGCTATTCATGCAAAAGCCACCATTCAGCCTGTGGCGATTCGCTACCCAACGGCCGATGGAACCATTAACACCCACATTGCCTATGCGGGCGACACAACGATGAAGGAATCTATGCAGCAATTATTGATGCAGAAAAACCCAACCGTTGAATTGCACTTTTTAGCGCCGATTGATTTGGCAAATATAGATGAAACCTTCTTAGACCGCCGAAAGCTCACCCAACACATCGAGCAGTTGATTAAAGAAAAATTAGATTTTTAGTGGGCCTAAACGCTTGCATTTGCTCACTAAAATATCATCAATTCAAGCTTAAAATTTCCCGAGAAAAAAATAATGCTCTGGAAGCCTTATAAAAAAAGGCTCGCAGGGCATCGAAAAAGGTTGCAGGTTAATTTTCAATCTGATTCATGCTTTTTAAGCTTCATCGATTTGTCGAGCGGATGCGACTCAACTTGTGTAATTGCTTTGGTTTCTAAGTTCATTGCCGTCAGTTGACCGCCCCACAAGCAGCCCGTATCGAGCGCGTAAACATTGTTTCTTTGTTGTAAACCGAGCGCTGACCAATGACCAAAAATCACATTTACCGCTTGCGAAGCACGCTTTGGCACATCAAACCACGGCATATAACCTTGCGGAATATCAGGCAGTTCGCCTTTAAAATTAAACTCCATTTCGCCTTTTTTTGTACATACGCGCAAACGCGTCATCGCGTTGGTAATTACGCGCAGGCGGTCTAGGCCAATTAAATCATCATGCCAATAGTCTGGCTGATTACCATACATGCTTTCTAAAAACCTCAAATAATCAGCCCCTTGCAAGGCGGCTTCAACTTCTGCCGCGTAACTGATGGCCTGCTGTGCAGACCACTGCGGCAACAAACCAGCATGCACCATTAAGTAATCATCTTGTTGATAAGCCAAGTGCTGGTGGCGTAGCCAATCAAGCAATACTGACGCATCTTCTGCTAGCAACAACGCCTCTAACGTATCGCCTCTTTTGGCTTTTACAAACCCAGCAGCCACCACTAATGTGTGTAAATCATGATTGCCAAGTACTACTTTTAGGCAATTTTGATGCGCCACGCACCAGCGCAATACTTCGAGCGAACCGCTACCGCGATTGACTAAATCTCCCACCAGCCAAAGCTGGTCAGTCTTTGGGTTAAATGCAATGCGCGCTAACAGCGCCTGAAAAGCATGGTAGCAGCCTTGTATATCGCCAATGGCGTAAGTGGTCATGATTTAATTACCAATAAAAAAGCCACTTAATTGCTTAAGTGGCTTGTGGATTTTTTCAATTGACAGAATGCGTGCAGTTTTAAAAACCAGCACCAGCCTCATTTGCCATATATTTTACCGCACCGGCAACTTCAGTATCACTCAAACTGGCATTGCCCCCTTTTGCCGGCATGGTACGAATACCATTGACTGCATTCTTCACCAAAGTGTCATACCCTTGTGCAATGCGAGGCTCCCATTGACCTTTGTCGCCAAATTTTGGTGCATTCATCAGCCCTGTGCCATGACACATCGCACATACGGCTTTATACACTTCTTCGCCAGATTTACCTGCGGCAGGCGCTGCTGTGTCAGTCACTGCTGCAACCGCAGCCGGTGCCGCTTCAACTGCAGGTGCCACCTCTGTAGCTTTTGAAGCCACGGCTTTAAAGTCTGCCCCTGCTAAATTGGCCATATGCACCACAGCGTTAGTGACTTCAGTATCTGAAAGTGAAGAATTACCACCCTTTGCCGGCATAGTTCGCACGCCATTAATAGCGTTATGTACCAATGTGTCGTAACCTTGAGCAATGCGTGGTTTCCAAGCGTCTTTGTCACCAATTTTTGGTGAATTCATCAACCCACCCGCATGGCAAGCTGAACAAACCGCTGCGACCACTTCTTCACCGCTTTTATCCACATGCGGACCTGCGGCGGCACTTGCCACCTCAACCTGTGCAACAGGTTTAATATTCGCCTCAACTTTTGCAACTGCGGCTGTATCTACCGCTTCAGGTGTAGCACCACTGAAAGATTTTGCCAATAGCGCAATCAGCAAGGTAAATGCCAAAATAGTGCCGGCAATGACCAAAATTAATTGCCATAAACTTGAGCTTTTATACTCGTTATCTTTATTGCTCATAACAGTGAATCCCAAATGAAAATTGAAGTGAATCATATTATACCTACACTTTAGCCCAAGGCAAAAGTTACAGCAAAGATTACACTTTGATTTGCTATAATGCCTGCTTGATAACGCGCCCGTAGCTCAGTTGGATAGAGTGTTGGTTTCCGAAGCCAAAGGTCACAGGTTCGACTCCTGTCGGGCGCGCCATATTTAACAAGATAAGCCAAGATAGCGTTTACTAACTTGGCTTTGTTGTGGCCCACGCATGGCCCATTCATGGCCCATTCATGGCCCAAGTATGGCCTAAAGATTTAAAATCTTTTTCTTAATGAGTTCTTTTGACCATCGGTGTATGGCCCTTTTTAATGTGATTTATCTTGATTTGAAAGATAGGTCTTTTACAAAAAGGAACCGTTAGAATTAATTTAAAAAATACAATTTAGATTGTCTTAAAAATCCGCTTAGCTGACCTTCGAGTGTTAAGGCTATACTTCCGGAGTCGACCCGAAGGGGACGGTCAATTGCTAATCTTTCCAAGTTGAATATCAATGATGTTGTCCGTAATTTTTAATATTTCATCCATTGAATGACTAATATAAATCATAGGAATTTCTACTTCGTCCGCGACCTTCTTTAAAAACGGTAATATTTGGCTTTTGAGTCTTTCGTCCAAAGAGGCTAAAGGCTCATCAAGCATTAATAATCGTGGTGAGCTTAGTAATGCTCGACCCAATGCGACGCGCTGCTTTTCACCGCCAGAAAGTTGATGAGGTCGTTGATTTAATAGTTGACCAATTTCCAGCAATTCAACAATTTGCTTAAGTTGGAATTGTTGCTTTTGTACTGGAGTAAAATTTAGCGCATAACTTAAATTATTTTCCACAGTGAGATGTGGAAATAATCGACCGTCTTGAAACACCAAGCCAATCTTTCGCCCGTGTATAGGTATATTAATTTGCAATTCACTATCAAACAAACATTCGCCATTAATCATAATGCGACCACTATCTGGCTGTGTGATGCCAGCAATGATACTTAACAAAGTACTTTTACCAGAGCCCGATGGGCCGTATATCGCATTCACACGTTGAGTTAATTGCAGTGAGGCATCTAACTCGAAATTTTTGCGTTTAAGTCGTGCCTGAACCTCAATCATGATGACGGCCAATATTCTGATTAGCTTTACGTTCAAGCTTGTCGCTTATCATCAATGCGCCCAAGGCTAACGCCATACTTAATATCACCAACCTTAGCGCGGGTAAGTCTCCATCAGGAATCTGCGTATAACTGTAAATTGCTAAGGGTAGCGTGCGCGTTTCATTTTCAATATTACCGACAAAAGTAATCGTTGCCCCAAACTCACCTAAGCTGCGGCTAAAGGCTAAAATTAAACCAGTAATAATGCCGGGCATAGCCAATGGCAAGGTAATAGTAAAAAACACCTTCAGTGGATGTGCACCTAAAGATTGTGCTGCAATCTCTAAATCTCTATCGACATGCGAAATAGATAATCTAGTTGAACGCACCAACAGTGGAAATGCCATGACTGCTGAAGCAACCACCGCCCCCATCCAAGTAAAAGCTAGGCTTATTCCAAAGATGTTGTGCAAGTATTTTCCTATTAGACCTTGATTGCCCAATAGAAGAAGAAGTAAAAATCCTGGGACTACTGGTGGTAAAACTAATGGCAAATGCACAAGACTATCAAGTAATGATTTGCCAAAGAATGATTTTCTGGCGAGAACCCAAGCCACCGCAATGGCTGGCACCAGAATTAGCGCAACACAAAATAGTGCCACTTTCAGTGACAACCACAGGATGGATAACTCTGAAGGTGTAAATCGCAATATATCTAACATATGATTAAATAACTTCTATTGTAAGTTAATGTTAAATCCGTATTTGCTGAAGATAACTTTTGCTTTTTCAGACTTCAAATAATCATAAAAGCTATTAGCACTTTGATTCGCATTTTTTGTTAAGGCTAAAGGATATACGATTGGGTCATGGCTCGATTCAGGGAAGGCGGCAACGTTATCTACCTTAGTGGACACCTTGGCATCAGTTTCATAGACAATCCCTGCATCGCACTCACCACGTTCAACAAACACCAAAGCAGCACGAACATCCTGTGTCCCCACAATTCGCATTTTAATGGCATCCCACCAGTTAAGGTTTTTTAAAGATTGCTTTGCGTAAATCCCAACAGGCACTGAATCTAGTTCCCCCGTACATAATTTGCCACTGAACGCGCCAGCAATATTGAAGTCTTTGTTCATTTCCATCTTAAATGCTTTGCCTTTGGGAGCAATCAGCACTAATTGATTACCTAACAAATTAACCTTACTTCCTGCATTAAGGAGGTTTTTCTCGTGCAAATAATTCATCCATTTTGTATCTGCTGATATAAAAATATCTGCTGGTGCACCTTTTTCAATTTGTTTAGCTAAAGTTGATGAAGATGCAAATGATGTTTGTACTTGTACTGCTTGCTCTTTTTCATAGTTAGCCGCTATTTCATTGATAGCATTAGTTAAGCTGGCTGCGGCAAATACAGTGACTTTCTGGTCAGCATTTGCATTCATTGTAATCAATACAAAGATGAGAGATATTCCAACTCTAATTTGGTTTTTTAACATGATGATTCCTGATATTTAGTTAAGCTTTAGTGATATTTGACTGAGATTAGAAGTCCAGTTGAGCGCGCATCGTGATTGCGTCTTCTTTATCGCCTAATTTGCCATTCACGTTAATATTCGTATCAAATTTTGTATGTACGTAATTCATCATGACGCGAGCATTAGGGTTTAGTATCCATTTCGCACCTAGCGTCCAAGCATCAGCTTCATTGCTACCAAGTACTATGCCGCCTGTTTTAGATGCGGTAAAAACACTTCCTGTACACGTTCCTGCTGGGGTAATCGTGCCATCACCAAGATTGCGCACGGTTGTTACCGCTGAACATCCGCCACTAGTAATTGAGAAGTCGCTTGCATCGAACTTGCTGTACCTCAACCCAAGTTCTAGGGCTCCCCAGCCGTCTTTGTTAGTCTCGAAGCTCTTCTTCGGCAAGATACGACCAAATTGACCATCTTTATAGCTGTCCGCATAATTTTCACCTGTGACTAACCACATGGCTTCTACGTACCAAGCTTTGACATCTTTGTCATAGGCTTTGATGGGAACTGCGGCAAATGCTCCAGACCCTGTTACTGCCGCAGCATTCCCTTGGTAATTTGAAACATCATACTCACTTTGTAATTTTAAAGGCCCATATGCAAATGCCGTTTCTGCACCATAGCGCGTTCTATCAACACTATTTCCTGTAAATGCCGCAGGTGCAAAAAAGTTGACGCCACGTGCTTCAGTTTGGCTTGCCGATGCGCTTGCCGTGGCTTGTATGCCATGGTTATACCAACCGCCAATATGTGTTACTGCTTTATCCCATCCCGCCCATTGCGCTGGGTTAATAGTCGCCCGAAAGGTTACATCCTTACCGTCTTTGCTCTGTGTTGTACCAAGCACTTCATCATTACCTTGACCAGTACCGTTGGTGACAGCTACGGCATAAGTGCTGCCTTTGAACAGAGTGCCATACACCATTGCACCTCGCCCATATATATCATCTCCAAAAGTATTATAAGCAAGCGAGCGTTCTAGGAAGTCCGAATAGGTATCGGTAGTTGAATTTTCTAAACCTTTGAATGTTTTAAATTGCCCGATGCGAAACTTGGCTTGAGGCCACCAGTTAGCTTCAACATAGCCATTGACAAGACGTGTGCTGGCTGCTGAATGGTCAATCTCTAAACGAAGTAAATAGTTTTGATAAAATCCTAACTGTGTATTAAATCGCGCACGTCGAATGCTCCAAGTATCAGGCTGGTCATTGCCACTAAAGGAACGGTAATCAGCTTGCACACGTCCATTGAACTGCAAATTCCAATTACCACTACCATCTTCAAATTTGATACCGTCTTTGAATGTCGCAAACACAGGAGAGCCTTTGCTACTGCCTTTTTCTTCTGATTTTACGATTTTTGACTGACTGACCTGATTGCTTATTCCTACAAGCTCTTTGGTTAGAACGTCTATCTGCTTATCTTGTTCAGCACGTTGAACTATCAGTTGTTGTACTTTGGCTTCTAAATCCTTAATACGTGCTTCAGCATCATCTTGAGCATACAAAGTAACTGGAAAGGCAGTCGTGATTGCAAGAACAATGAGTGATTTTGAGAAATGATGATTTATTCGCATAGCTGTCCTTCAGGAATATGGTGTGATTATTAAGCATTAAATTACGTTATTCCCATTTAATCATAACAATCGCTATATTCAAATAGGAATAGCGATAGACACACCTAATTTATTAATTGCACATAACTATTGTGGTTCTTTGAGGTTGCTGAGAATTTGGTTAAGCTCTACCTGAGCTGCAATGTGGGCTTTCGCAACTAAATCGCGATAGCTTTTAAGAATTAAACGACCGAACTCTGTGAGTTGTGCACCACCGCCATGGTGTCCACCCGGAGAGCTGGTAACTAGAGGCTGACTGAAACATTTATTCATCACATCAACCAGCTCCCATGCCCTTCGGTAAGACATATGCATTTGTTTGGCTGCGGATGAGATGGAACCGCAAGCATCAATGGTTTCTAGTAACTCAGCCTTGCCTGGGCCCATGGCAACTGCGTTACCATTTGCAATTCTTATTTTGAGATATTCGTTAGCCATTGCAGTAGTTTAATATATTTAGCTCGTAAGTATACTAACTTACAGACTAGATAATTATTGAAGTTAAAACATGAGTGTCTTCATTGGGCCCGAAGCCTTCAAGTCTGTTGTTAGAAATGAATCACCTAAACCTTGGAACAAGTGTCCAGTGGCTAGCAGTGTTTGGAAGCCATAAAGGCTGTTATTACTTGACAGCAATTCGCGGTCTATTCGAGCTGACCAGTTGCCAAAACTGGCACCAGCGCCTAATCTCAGGTAGTGGGCATCCATTCTACTATCGCCACCACTGTAATCATTCTGTTTTGCGTATTCAGCGGTATAAAGCACATTCCAGACAGCGTCTACTTTATGGCTACCATCTGCACGTAAACCAAAGGTTTTACTAGAATTGTTGGTAAAGGCTGCACCAGTAGTTGGTTAGGTGAAGCCATTTTTTGCCATATCTTGAAAATAACCGTAGGCTGTCAAGTTTTCAGTAGGCGAAAATTTCCAAGTGGCATGTGCAATATCCACATCGCCCGCACTAAAATACTCACTGGTAATTCTACGTAGCGCTTCAAAATGTGCCGCATAAAGCTCTACATTTTGTATGCTTTTATTTTCTACCGCAATTCCATCAAACACTTGCATGACTTGGCGATACTCAACATTGCCAATAAACCGCACGTTATCTAACTTAACAGATTGGCGTCCAAGACGTACCTTGGTATTTGCTATACCTGTCCATTCTACAAAAAATTGGTTAATTCCAGTGTAATCTGGGTCTACTACTAATGGATTATTGACCTTATTTGCAGGATTTACACCACCAAAAGTTGTGTTGGTTCCATCATAGAAGTCATGATTAAATTGGGCTACATTGATTAGTTGTGCGGCTACACTAATGTTATGAAATGGTTTTGTTTGCCAGCCAATTAAACTGCGCATCGTCCAAGCATTTGACTCGTCTAATTTACCGTCTTGATCAACATTTTCGTAGCGTAATCGAAAGTTAGTCATGGGAGTACCCATCGTAATCGCTTCCATCAGCGTTGTTGGGCCAGCGGATTTAACAGCGTTATCAGCCAATGTGGGTAAGGCATAAAGAGCTGCAATGACTGCCAATAAAATGCTTGAAGTGCCGTTCATGTCTAGATCCTATCGCGTATAAATTATTTTATTGTCAGATGCAGCCGCAGTATTGCTTAAGTATTCCTTATCTACCGCATCCATAATTGGCTTAATGCCTGTCAAAGTTCCATTAGCCTGCAGTTGAATTTGCCCTTGGCTATTCAGTAAAGTAACGGAATTTGAATGTGCCACATCATCTTCTTTAATGACTTTATATCTTCCGTTGAGCGCATTGGAAAGGGCGCGTACCAATGCGTTATTGCCACGAAGCAGCTTCCAATTTTGATTTAACTCTTTCTTAACGGCAAAATTCTTGAGTGTTTTAGGGTAATCCGTATCAGGGGTAAGAGAAATTAACACAAAACCGATTTTACTTCGCATCGCTATTGGCACTTGCTTCTCTACACGCTTCATACTCTCCACTATGACTGGGCAAGAGTTTGAGCAGCCCGTATATATCAGGGCAATCACTTGAGGTTTGCCTGCTAACGACTCTAGCTGAATTGACTGATTATCGGCAGTTACCCAAGTACCGCCGACTTGATAAACAGAGTCACTTGGTAAGTCTGATGCAGCAAAAACTGAAGTGCAGAAGCAAACTAACAAAGCTATTAATAAAGTTCTCATGGTGTGAGTCATTGGGTGTAGTCCTTAATTATTGCCATCAGCGGCGCACCTAAAACCTAAGCTACCAAGTGTGAATTTTGCATTGAGACTTGAACGAAACCCATAACGCATAAATGCTGCATAATCACTCGGATTCACAGCCCCCGCGCTACCCGAGGCGCAGTATAGGTCTTTGTTTACAGTACTATCTCCGCGCGATTCACCACTGACTAAATTTGAGTTAAAGTCGTCAGTCCATTCCCAAATCAGGCCGTGCATATTATGTACACCCCAATAATTGGGTTCATCTTTACCTACCTCAGTTGGTGCTTGCTTTGCGGCCTTGGCATACCAATCCAATATTTTTTGGTTGTAGCCTTTTTCTTGGCTGCCATCTTTTTGAATAAACGAGGCTTGCGCCACATACTCCCATTCCGCAATGGTTGGCAGACGCTTTTGTTGTGCCTGGCAATAGGCTTGCGCTGCATACCAAGAAACATAAATCACTGGCTTTTCTAAATCAACTGGGTTGGGATCGTATTGGCTAGAGCTTTTTTGCCAATGGTTCAAATAACCACTTTCTGCAAACAAAGAAGGAATCTCACCTCGTTGCCATTTTTTGTTTTCAGCAACAAACTGTTGAAACTCACGATTAGTCACGGGCTGCTTATCTAGCCTAAATGGCACAACACTGACTAATGGGCTATCTATACTAAGATACAGCGGGCGATACTCACCCGCTGTAATATTAGCCATACTGCCATTTGCTATACTATCTTGTCCCCAAGTGTTGGGGGAAGTTAACACCATGAGGACAAAACAGTATCGCAACATAACGTAACCTTAATTTCTATCTAAAGTTACTAACCATGAACATCACTTTTTTCTGCTGATGGAGCCACTTTGCGCTGTTTTTCAACTTGGGCACCGGTTACTTGGCCGCCATTGTTACCAAAACTATTCAGCACGTAAGTCAGCACGTTCGCAATTTGTTCATTATTTAGTGCAATCGCCGGCATCACGCTGTCGTAGGTTTCGCCATTGACCGTGATTGGGCCTGAACGACCATGCAGCAATATGCCAATTGCGCGATTATGGTCTGCATTTAAGAAGTCAGACTTTGCCAAAGGTGGGAACGCATGTGGAATACCCTCGCCGTTAGCTTGGTGACACGCTAAACAATTAGACTCATAACCATTTTTACCTTGGGCTATTTGCTCATCTTTAGTTAAGGTTTTAGCTGCTGCAGCGGCTGGATTTGCGATTGATTGTGTCGCAGAACCTTCTGGCAAGTAAACAGTATCAGCCTGCTTCCCAGAGTAGATAACTTTATCTTCTGGTCCGGTGACTTTCAGCATACCCAGTGCACCTTTGTTGAAGGCTCGGAAAATAGAGTGATCTACGATAATAAAAGTACCTGGCACATCGACTTTAAATTCAGTAATAGCAGAGCCGCCCGCAGGCACTAAAGTTGTTTGGACATGGTTATTTTCAAGCTTGCCACCTTCTACATAGACTTTGTCAAAAATCTCACCTATGACGTGGAACGAAGACACCATGTTAGGACCGCCATTACCCACAAATAAACGTAACGTTTCGCCTACTTTAGCTGTAATTGCTTTGTCTCCATTCAGCGCACCTACAGAACCGTTAAATACAACGTAATCTGGCTGCTCTTTAATAGCTTTTTCCATATCAAATGGCTGTAAGCCAGCCTCACCGTATTTACCTTTGGTGTAGAAATCGCCTTGCATCACGTAATACTCACGGTCTACTTTTGGTAAGCCTGCTTTAGGTTCTACTAAAATTAAGCCATACATACCGTTGCCAATATGCATGCCTACAGGTGCCGTGGCACAGTGATAAACATACAACCCAGGATTAAGTGCTTTAAAGCTGAATTTAGAGGTGTGGCCAGGCGCAGTAAATGATGATGCCGCACCACCACCTGGGCCTGTTACCGCATGCAAGTCAATGTTATGTGGCATTTTTGAATCAGGGCTGTTGGATAGGTTAAACTCAATTTCATCCCCCTCACGAACGCGCATAAACTGACCAGGTACTTGTCCACCAAATGTCCAGAACATATAGTCCACGCCATCTGCCATGCGCATGACTTTTTCTTGTGTTTCCATATTAATAACGACTTTAGCCGCGTAACTTCTGGTGATTGGTGGCGGAACATTAGGCGCTTGCGTGAGCACGCCCTGAATCACTGGGAGGCCATTCACTAGGCTGGCGTCTTTCTTTTCACCGTTAGAGGCTGATTTTTCTGCGACTTGAGCGCATGAAACCATGGCTAATGCTGCACTAATAACAGTTACAAGTACTTTGGTCTTAAATTTAAACATGATTACCTCCCCTTGGTGATAGATAGGTATGACATTATTCAGAATGCCTGCGACAATTTGCCGCACCTTGGAGAGAAGAATAGCTATTAAATGAATAGATTATCTTGACCCGAATCAAGAATCAAAAATTATTATTCAGCGCTTTCTAGCGCGTCATTTGCGCATATAGCAAGGGTAGTTCTTTAGGTAAATCTTCTGGTTTGCGTATCACAGCAAATCCGCCAGCACCAAACAAGTGAGGAAGATACTCATTGGCTTCTCTATCAATCGTCACACAGAACGGCCGTAAACCTAGCTGGCGCGCTTCATGAAGTGCCATACGCGTATCTTCAATACCATAGCGCCCTTCGTAGCGATCTAAATCATTGGGTTTACCATCAGTCAGCAACAGCAGCAAGCGTTGGCGTTGCGGTTGCTCAGCAAGTAAAGCACTTGCCTGACGTATGGCTGCCCCCATGCGCGTATAGTAACCTGGCTTAATGGCTTGAATACGGCCACGTGCTAATCCATCATATCGGTCATCAAAACTCTTTAAGCGATTAAAACGTACATTGCCGCGTTTTAATGATGAAAATCCATACATAGCGAAGCGGTCACCCGTCGCAGAAAGCGCTTCAGAGAACAAGTACAAACTATCGCGTATCACGTCAATTACGCGGGCATGGTCAGAGGCATAAGCATCGGTAGAAAGTGATAAGTCAGCCAATAGCAAACACGCCAAATCACGTTGCTGATTGACTTGTGCGCGATACATGCCGCGACTATCAGAATGCTTGCCACTGAGTAAATCAGCCTCTTGCCTCACCCATGCATCAAGGTCAATTTCCTCACCGTCTTGTTGGCCTTTGAGCCAAGTTCGGGTAGGTGCCAGCGCTTGAAACTGACTACGCAAGCATCTTGCGGTGCGGCGTAATTGTGCTGGCAATTCGCATATTTCAGCTTGTTGCGATACAAGCTCCTGTAAGCGGCAATAATCAGGCTGCATGATTTGTTTTTTGTAATCCCATTCAGGTAATGGAATGCCTTCGCCCAGCGGCGTATCATCTTCGCCTGCAGGCGGCAGATCAAGGTCAAAACGTAACTTAGCAACACTCGTTTCGCCGTCGCGCGCTATCGTCATCGTGTCCATATCTTCTGCGGCTAGCGCGGCACTTTCAACGTCATCTTCTTCGTCTTGTGGGCGATTCACGTTGATATATTCAGTCCACGAAAACAAACTTTCCGCACGAAACATCATGAGAAAGCCATCTTTGCCATCTGGCATATCAGTTCGTTCAGCAGAGTGTTTTTTGCGACTTTTCTCTACATTTTTATCTTCCGATTGCTCGCGTTCAGGCGCACCATCACTGCTGCTACCCTTGCTGGCCGCACTTAATGGCGGGGTTGGATGGGTCCACAGCAGTACAGGTTGAAATGGTTTTTTTGATGGCGGCAAAGCGTGAATGCTGCCAGGTTGGATTAGCGCTTGGCGAATAGCAGCCTCTTGCGCGGCTTCAGCAGTAGGCAGGTTTGTTGGCAAAGGCCGCAAGGGCAATAGCGCATTGACCAATCGACGGTATCTGGCAAGCAAACCAGGAAAGCGCTCCAGCGTGACTTGCGTAGCTTTTTGATTGCGGACAATCCAGGGCAAGTTGTCATCAACATTAGCTGCGGAAAGCGCCACTAACCACAAGTATAAATCGCGATTAAGGCTACGCTTGGTGAATATATCTATCTTTTCTGGTAATCGCAGTGTTTCGCCATCGCGCCAAGATAACTCAACCCGCTCACCACTGCTGGCAAGTCTATCCCTCCAGCTACGTCGTGCGCCATGACGTGTGGATGGTGCCGCAGAGAGATTTAACCCAGCATCTCCTCCCAAAGCACGAAAGAAAATAGCGGCAGTTTTACTGATTTCATCTAAGCTGACAGCAACATCTGCGTGCTGTTTATCGGCAACACGTGTGACCAGTTTATGCCAGAGTTGTCCGACGTATTCTTCCATGTTAGCGTTTTTCTATTAAACGCATTTATAGGCCAAACGTCGCATCAATCACTTCGCGCAGCGCCATTGCCGTCTCGGGGTCATCCGTCAAGGTCTCAACCAAAGCTGCGCGGCAAGCCAGTGCTGGCTCACATCCATCTTTAATTAGAGTGGCGGCGTACACCAACAAGCGCGTACTGGCGACCTCTTCCAAGTCATGGTCTTTCAATGCACGAAATGCATTAGCAATAGATACCAAACGTTTGGCCAACATTTCATCAATGCCTGTTTCTCCAATTAGAATCGCCACTTCTTGTGTTGCTGACGGAAAATCAAAAGCAAGTGAAATGAAACGCTGCCTTGTCGATGGCTTCATGCCCTTTAAAAAGTTTTGGTAGCCTGGGTTGTAAGAAACCACTAGCATGAAAGATGGCGGCGCGGCCAAAATTTCACCAGTGCGGTCTATTGGTAAGATGCGTCTATCATCAGCCAGTGGGTGTAAAACAACCGTTGTATCTTTACGTGCTTCTACAACTTCATCTAAATAGCAAATACCGCCCTCACGCACTGCACGCGTTAATGGCCCATCGCTCCACACTGTTTGACCGTCGACAATCAGATGTCGACCAACCAAATCAGCAGCGGTTAGGTCGTCATGGCAAGCTACAGTATGCAGCGGTAAGCATAGCTTAGCCGCCATATGTGCGACAAAACGTGTTTTACCGCAGCCCGTTGGACCTTTAATGAGCAAAGGTAAATTATTGCGCCATGCACGTTCAAAAAGCTCGATTTCGCTACCGTGCGATTGATAAAAAGGTAAGTTTTCCATGAAATTTCCAGTATTGCTTTTAAGGTTAACCAATTAAATTAGTAATTTTTTATTTAAGACCCATTAAGTAAGCCACTGTAATTAAGCCGCCAACGATGGCAAAATAGCCAAACATAATGGCGCGCCACAAAAACTTAGTTCTACGCAAACCCATAAAATAATTGGCTACCAACTGACTTTTTATCATGGTGATTGCTAATAATGTAAGCATAACGCCTTTGCCCGCCATGCCTGCCTCGCCTAAGCTGAATGTCATGATAGTCAACACCGCTAGCACCAGCCAAATGACTGTAAAAAATAGATTTGATTGTGCTTTAGTGTTGTTCATAACAATTCTAGCGAATAATGTAAACCAGCGGGAATAAGATAATCCATAGAAAATCTACCATGTGCCAAAATGAAGCGCCAGTTTCTACACCAACATAATCATGTGCACTATAGCCGCCATGTTTAGCCTTCATAATGATGACAGCTAAAATAACCATGCCCATTAACACGTGCATAAAGTGGAAAAATGTCAGAGACAGGTAAAACATATAAAAATTATTGGTGCTCATGGTGATGTCTGCTGCAAACTTGGCTTGGAATTCCACCATTTTGATGCCGACAAATACACCGCCAAGTAAGAAGGCACCTGTCAGCCAATGTGCGCACTGTTGATTCAAACCACGCTTAATCGACTCAACGCCCCTTACTACAAAGTAACTGCTGGTAATCAGCACCAGCGTATTGATTGCCCCTGAAGTACGGCTTAATGTAAGTTGCGAAGCATTGAACAGTTCAATATTCTGAGCGCGGGTAAAGGCATAAGCCACAAATAGCACACCAAACGCCAACATTTCTGCAAAAATAAAAATCCAGATTGCAAAATCACCTGGTAGATCTTCTTGATTAATAGTGTTGCTGTGTTCGTTCACTTAATTCCGATACGTAGATTGCGTCGCTGATTTTTACAGCATCATGCGCGTTAGTGCAGGCTTGGTCATTGATGCAAATCAAGTTGTAAAATATATCTAATCCAATGAAAAAGAGGAGCCGAAACTCCTCTTTTTTTTAATTTCACTTTTGATTAATTACTCAAAAGCTTTGCTTTCACCTTTAACAAAGAAGCTAGCAATGTAAAGTAACAAACCAATCAAGAATACCAAGCCCGCACCTTCACGTGCCCAGTAAAATATTGCTATTGAATCTTGCACTGCCATAAAGCTCATAGGTGTAGCTGATACACGTTGTAACCAGATTTGCACGAAGCCTGCACCTGTCAGAAGCAATGCGATAAGGAACATTGATATTGTCATCAACCAGAATGACCACATTTCCATAATCTGCGCTCTTTCTGGGTTAGCTGCACGACCCCGAAGAATAGGCATTGCATAAGAAATCATGGTGAGTACGACTAAGGCATAAGCTCCGTAGAAGGCCAAGTGACCATGTGCTGCAGTCAATTGTGTACCATGGGCATAGTAGTTGATTGGTGCGAGTGTGTGTAAGAAACCCCATACCCCTGCACCAAGGAACGCCACGACACTAGTACCAAGCGCCCAAAGAACTGCGGCTTTATTTGGATGTTCGCGACGGCGTTTATTCACCATGTTGAATGCAAATATGGTCATCATAAAGAACGGAATTGGCTCAAGTGCAGAGAAGATTGAACCCCACCATTGCCAGTACACAGGTGTACCAATCCAGTAGTAATGGTGACCCGTGCCGATAATGCCTGTGACCAAAGTCATGGTAATAATGACGTATAACCATTTTTCAATGACTTCACGATCAACACCTGTTACTTTAATTAACAC
>JAKQTB010000237.1 GCA_029569495.1 Pseudomonadota bacterium
AACCCCTGAATATAGTTATTAACACTTACACATTATACCTATATTCAGGTATTTTCTATAATGAAATTAAGGAACTAAGATTGTATCGCCTGGATTTAAAATAACATTACTTTCTAAACGCTCACCACGAATCAATTGTTCGTAATGGACTGGAATTAACTTCTGACCTTGCGGCGTATTGCGAAGCACCTTGATTGCGCCCTTATCTGCAAATTTATCTAAACCACCAGCCACACCTAATGCATCCAACACAGTCATTGGGCCATTCATTAATACCTGTCCTGGTTTTACAACTTTACCGAGAACATGAACTAGGTTACCAGCAATCTTCTCGATTACCACAGAAACTTGAGGGTCTGGCAGATAAGCTTTAAGCTTTTCTGCAATCTTTTTTTCAGCCTCTGTTGAAGTTAAGCCAATGACTTCTACTCTTCCGGCAAGCGGGTAGGTGATGCTACCATCTGGTAAAACCAAACTTTCTTTATGTAATTTTTCTTCACCCCAAACTGATACCTGAATTAAATCACCATGACGTAATTTATAGCCTTGTGGCACCTCAGCACTTGCAATTGATGCGGTCATTGCCATCAAGTAAACGATGAGTAAAGTAATAATTGATTTAATATTCATTTGCATTTCCTTTAAAATTTATATGCTCTATGTGAGCCTTCATTTTACTTCTTGATTTAAAATTTTCAGATTAAATCACTTAAATATTTTGCCTATTTGACAGCAAAACAAATCCTATGAGTGAAAAGAACAACAGCCATCCAGTGGCTGGCAACGGCATTTCTTGATCACGATCTGTCGGTTCATTCAAACGCTTATTAACAACTTCAGTACCATTTACTGTTTGCTTGAGCGCTTGATCTTTTATCGAGACATTTGATGCCACAACTGGCGTACTTGCTTCATCTGCAACTGCTGCAAAAGAAATATTGGACAACGAGATACTTAAACTCAACAGCGCAATTATCGCAATCTTTTTTGACATTTTGCTTGCCTTTCAACATACATGAGTAACATTTACTAACTGGTACTCATTCTATGAAGGGCAAGCCTTGGTCACAATAGCCCATAAGGGCCATCAAAATTTTCAAGCATTAAAAATTAAATTTTAAACGTAATAAATCAACAAGTTATAAATGATAATTCAATTAGCTATGTAAAAATATTCCGCATCTTTTTACATAGAAAAAATAGAAAAAGTATTTGCATCTAAGCTGCAAATTTATTACAGAATAATCTATTTTCTATTTTTTAGATTTGCAGCAATACGCATCCTGAGTGCATTTAATTTAATAAACCCACCTGCATCTTTTTGATCATAGGCGCCCTTGTCATCCTCAAAGGTCGCGATCGATGAATCAAACAGCGAATCTGTTACACTATCTCGGCCAGAAACAATCACATTGCCTTTATAGAGTTTCACTCGCACCCAACCATTCACTGATTTCTGTGTGTGATCAATTAATGTTTGCAAAGCAAGTCGTTCCGGGCTCCACCAGTAGCCGTTGTAAATTAAACTAGCGTAGCGTGGCATCAAATCATCTTTTAAATGGGCCACTTCACGATCAAGCGTAATTGACTCAATGGCGCGGTGTGCTTTTAACAAAATAGTGCCGCCTGGTGTTTCATAACAGCCGCGTGACTTCATCCCCACGTAGCGATTTTCAACCAAGTCTAGGCGGCCAATACCGTGCTTACCACCCAACTTATTCAAATGTGCCAAAATCTCGTGCGCCTTCATGGCTTCGCCATTCAAACTTACTGGGTCGCCGTTCACATATTCAATATCTAAATACTCTGCAGCATCTGGTGCATTTTCTGGACTGACTGTCCAGCGCCACATAGACTCCTCAGCCTCTGCGGCAGGGTCTTCTAGGTGACGGCCTTCGTATGAAATGTGTAATAAATTGGCATCCATACTGTATGGGCTGCCGCCCTGCTTGTGCTTCATATCCACAGGAATACCATGCGATTCGGCGTAAGCCATGAGTTTTTCACGGCTGAGCAAATCCCATTCGCGCCAAGGGGCGATAATTCGGATGTTAGGATTTAACGCATACGCGCCCAATTCAAAGCGCACCTGGTCGTTACCCTTGCCTGTAGCGCCATGTGAAATGGCATCTGCATTGGTTTCGCGCGCGATTTCGATTAAACGCTTTGCAATAAGCGGACGTGCGATAGAGGTGCCGAGCAGGTATTCGCCTTCATAGACGGTATTGGCCCGAAACATGGGGAATACAAAGTCACGCACAAACTCTTCACGCACATCATCAATGTAGATTTCTTTCACGCCAGCCGCTTTTGCTTTTGCACGCGCCGGTTCCAGTTCTTCACCTTGACCTAAATCGGCAGTAAACGTGACGATTTCACATTGGTACTCATCTTGCAGCCATTTAAGAATCACTGAAGTATCAAGACCACCTGAATACGCTAAAACGACTTTATTAACTTTGCTCATTGGTTAAACTTTTCCTAATAATAAATATTCCATCAAGGCTTTTTGTACGTGCAAGCGATTTTCCGCTTCTTCCCACACCACGCTTTGCGTGCCATCAATGACATCGGCAGCCACTTCTTCACCGCGATGTGCAGGTAGGCAATGCATAAATAGCGCATCATTTGCTGCAATATGCATCATGTCACTATCTACCTGCCAATCTGCAAAGTCACGCTTACGGGCTTCATTTTCGGCTTCAAACCCCATGCTGGTCCATACATCTGTAGTGACTAAATCTGCACCTTTTGCGGCATCCATCGGGTCGGCAAACACCTCAAAATGGTCATGGCCATATAAGTTAGCACGCTCGGGTTCTACTTCATAACCTGGCGGGGTTGAAACATGCACATTAAAATCTAACAACTCAGCGGCTTGCAACCAAGTGTTGCACATGTTGTTGCTGTCACCAATCCACGCCACTGTTTTGCCTTTTATTGAGCCGCGATGTTCAATAAAAGTAAAAATATCAGCTAGAATTTGGCAAGGATGATATTCATTCGTTAAGCCGTTGATGACTGGCACACGTGAATTTGCGGCAAAGCGCTCAATAATTTCTTGTTCAAAGGTGCGAATCATCACCAAATCACTCATGCGTGAAATGACTTGCGCGGCATCTTCAACTGGCTCACCACGACCCAATTGCGAATCACGGGTGTTCAAATAAATTGCTGAGCCGCCAAGCTGGTGCATCCCCGCCTCAAACGAAAGTCGTGTTCTCGTGCTGGCTTTTTCAAAAATCATCACCAGTGTACGATCCTGCAAAGGCCAATATTGCTGATAAGCCTTGAATTGTTGCTTAATGATTTTGGTTCGCGTGAATAGATGCTCTAATTCATCACGGTTGAGATCATTAAATTGTAAAAAATGTTTAATAGCCATATGGGTTAAGTCGAAAAATTTTATTAAAACTAGCGACTAATTTAGATTTTTCATGAAAATTATTTTGTTAAAAACGCTTTAATTAAGGCTGACAGGCGCGAAACTAAAATCTGTGCCTCTGCTTCATTCATGATTAAAGGTGGAAGCAAGCGCACCACTTTTTCTGCCGTCACATTAATCAGCAAATGGTCCTCCAATGCCAGTTTCACCAAATCTCCACAAGGGCGATCCAATTCAATACCAATCATCAAACCTGCATTTCTAACTGTCACCACGCCTTGCGTGGTTTTAAGCTCAGCTAAAAAACTTTCACGCATAAAATTGCCGATTTTTTCAGCATTTTCACGTAAATGTTCTTCTTCAATAATTTTGAGAGTCGCTAAACCGGCAGCAGTTGCCAAAGGATTGCCGCCAAAGGTGGAGCCGTGCTTGCCATAAGTAAACACATCTGCCGCCACGCCACGTGCTACACAGGCGCCAATAGGCACCCCTGAACCCAAACCTTTTGCCAATGTCATCACATCGGGTTTAATGCTGGTGTGCTGAAATGCAAACCAAGTGCCTGTGCGACCAATGCCAGTTTGCACTTCATCTAACATCAATAGCCAGCCGTTCGCATCGCAAATTTCACGCAAAGCTTCTAAATAACCCGCCGCATCTTTGGGAATATTGATACCACCCTCGCCCTGCACAGGCTCAACCAAAATTGCTACGACATTATTTTTGCGCGTTGCGACTTGTTTAACGGCTTCCACATCGTCGTATGGTACGCGAACAAAGCCACTGACAAGCGGCTCAAACCCAGCTTGCACTTTACGGCTACCGGTGGCAGAAAGTGTTGCCATGGTCCGACCATGAAACGATTTATCCATGACGATAATTTCAGGATTTTCTATTCCTTTATTGTGACCATAAAGCCGCGCGAGTTTGATGGCAGCTTCATTCGCTTCACACCCTGAGTTGCAAAAAAACACTTTATCCATCGCTGATATTTCGCACAACTTATCAGCCAATGCAGCTTGCTCGGCAATTTGATAAATATTTGAAACGTGTATGAGTTTGCCTGCTTGCTCGCTAATCGCTTTTACAAGCTTAGGATGCGCATGCCCCAAGCCGTTCACCGCAACGCCAGCCAGTGCGTCAAGATACTTTTCACCTTGGTTATCCCAAAGCCAAACGCCCTCTCCTTTGACAAAAGTCACTGGTTGGCGCGAATAAGTGTTCATTAAGTGTTGAGTCATCGTTTAGAATAGTTCAGATTTACAGGTGTTTAACCTTGCGAGATTAGCTTAAAACCTCGCTTTTGGCAAGTTTTAGCTTTTGGTTAACGTTGCAATGACACTAAAATATTTGCTTGAAAAAAAATGACTTTTAGGCAAAAATCCACCCTCTTTTAAATTACACCTCGTTTTTTGCTTATGACTCGCACTAACGCTCTTCGCGCCCACACACAGGCCAGTCTCACACAAACACAATTACCCGTTGCTTGCTATGTAGATGCCAAAGTATATGCCTTAGAGCAACAACATTTATTTAGTCAAATGCCGAAGTATATTGGCCATGAACTGATGGTGCCCAATGTGGGTGATTTTCGTGTACTTGATTGGGCGAATGAAGCCAGCAGTTTAGTGCATGATAGCGTAGGCCTGCATCTCATCAGCAATGTTTGCCGCCATCGTCAGGCGATTATGCTAAAAGGACACGGCAACACCAAAAACATTGTGTGCCCACTGCATCGATGGACTTACAACTTGCAAGGAGATCTGCTCGGCGCACCTGAGTTTGACACGAATCCATGCTTGCACCTCAACAGAAAAACGCTCCAAAATTGGCAAGGCTTATTATTTGAGAGCGAACGCAATATTGCCGAGGAACTCAATCAAATTGGCTGTAAAACAGATTTTGACTTTACCGGCTACCAACTTCATTCTGTTGATATTGAGCATTACAACTTCAACTGGAAAACCTTTATTGAGGTGTATTTGGAAGACTACCATGTTGGGCCGTACCATCCCGGTTTGAATCAATTTGTGAACTGTGGTGATTTAGCATGGGATTTTGGCAATCACTACAGCGTACAAACGGTGGGCTTCAGGGCCACACCGCACCAACACGCCACCCCCGCTTACCAACGCTGGCAAGAGGCGGTGCGCAATTACCAGCAAGCAAGCCACACAAAGACCGCTATCAAACATGGTGCGATTTGGATGGCCTACTATCCATTATTAATGGTGGAATGGTATCCCAATGTGCTGGTGGTTTCGCACATCATTCCGCAAGGCGTTGATGCGTGTATGAATGTGGTGGAATTTTATTACCCTGAAGATATTGCCCTTTTTGAAAGTGAATATGTGGCCGCGCAAAAAGCAGCCTATCATGAAACTGCGATTGAAGACCAAGACATTTGTCAGCGTATGCATGATGGCAGACGTGCACTGTTTGCCCAAGGTTTAGACGAGCGCGGCCCCTACCAACACCCAATGGAAACTGGTTTAGCGCATTTTCACCAGTGGTACCGCGCGCAACTTGCCCCGCATATTGCTCTTTTAAACTGATTACCCTCATTGACGGCCAATTATCATCAAAATAGCTAATTTATTACCCAAATACGACCTCCCAAAGCTTGGAAGCCTGTGGATGTTAGTGGCTGCTGCGGGTTTTGCCATCATGGGTGCATTGGTAAAAGTTGGCGCACAAAAATTTAGCAGTGGCGAGTTGGTGTTTTATCGCTCACTTTTTGGCTTGCTGGTCATTTGGTTTTATATTCTGCAGCAAAAAAAACCACTCGCAACGCCCTATCTTGGCAAACAAGTTTCTCGCGCGCTGGTGGGCTTTGTTTCACTGGTGCTGTTTTTTTATGCCATTGCGCACTTGCCATTAGCAACGGCGATAACGCTTAACTACACTTCTCCCTTATTTTTAGCCATCTTGACGCCATTTTTATTGCATGAACCGCCTAAAAAAACCTTAATGCTCACGTTGATTATGGGCTTTGTTGGCATCAGTTTACTTTTAAAACCAACGCTAGACTCGGATGATTGGCTGGCAGGCAGCATTGGTTTACTATCGGGCGTGGGCGCAGCGTGGGCCTATGTGCATGTCAAACAACTGGGCATTCTGAATGAACCCGATTGGCGCACGGTTTTTTATTTTACCCTTATTTCAACGATAGGCGCAGGTGGCTGGATGTTATTTAGCGACTTTCATTCCGTTGATTGGCAAGACTTACCCTTACTACTGGGCTTAGGCCTTTCTGCCACCATCGCACAACTGGCCATGACGCGCGCCTACCGCACGGGCAATACGTTAGTGGTGGCAAGTTTGGCCTATTTAACAGTAGTGCTCGCCAGCTTAATCGGTGTATTCTGGTGGCACGAGCACCTTAATGTTGAGTCATGGTTAGCCATTGGCTTAATTATTTTAAGCGGCATTATCAGTGTGCGTAGCACTCAAGTGCAATCTGCCAAAAATTAGTGCTACTCGGCATGTGATTCAAGGCTATTTAAATCCTCATTTAACAGCTTAATTTTCTACGAGAAAAAATTTGTGCCCTGCGAGCCTTTGTTTACAAGGCTTCCAGAGCATCGAAAAAGGTTGGTGTTAAAAGCGGGCTAGAAATGCCTATTTTTTTACGCCTAAAAATCTAATAAAAATTGTTTTTTTACTCCAATTAAATAATGGAATATGAACGCTATCGTTTTAGCTCAAATACAACAAACCGATACGCGCCAGCGATGCAACCTCTTTAAACCTCTATACAAACGTACTATTTAGAGGTAATCTTACCTTCCGCATTTAACTGATTGATTGTATTGAATTTACAATAACAGAAATGACACCGCAACGAGACAAAATAAAGTGTTTTGTAATGTTTCAATGGTTGGCATCTGCAACCTTGACCCTGTTGCTGACTGGCTGTTTAGGCGGCTCTATCGGCCAGCAGATTGTGCAAAGCATTTTGCTGCAAGGGGCAGATAAAGCCACCGCCAGCGCGATGGACGCCCATGAGCGCAATCAGATAGCGCTCGCTAAAAAAAATGCCAAGCCAGACCCTTATACCATTGCGTTTTTAAATTCTGGCTTTGAACCTGTCAGCGCGAAAATTGAGCCTTTGCCTGAAGTGCCGATAATAGAAGAAGAACAAGTTTTACCCATGATGCAGGAAACCAAACTGGTGCCTGTGGAAATTTGGAGTTTGCTTGCAGGGGAAGAAAAGCAAAACGTGCTAGAGGCTGCCAGACTGCGCGGCTCCACAGAAATTCCGCCTAAAGATGAATGGCGGCAATGGCAGATTGCTACGGGCGCATCTCACCAATCGAATCAACCCATTACATTTTTAATTCCGCCTGAAATGGGCAGAATGCGAAGCGGCGCGAAAGCGATGGTAGAGTTATCACGCTCAAATGAACTAAGCGTAGCGCGCTACAGTTTGAATTAAGCTTAACTTATTGAAATAACAGTTAAATCTGGCGCTTTATTGAGTGAAAATCATCTCAAACCAAAATCACATTAGGCATCCAGCAAACCACTGCGCATTGCAATCAGTGCGATTTCTGCGGAATTATTGGCGTTTAACTTTTGTTTAATGTTATACAGATGCGTACCCACGGTGCGCGGGCTCAAAAACAGGGTTTCGGCAATTTCATTGGTGGTTTTACCTTTGGCAAGCGCCATAAACACTTCAAACTCGCGCGGTGACAGCACATCCACTGGGTTTTGTTCGCCAGAAAGCTGCTGAATCGCCATTTGCTGCGCCACGCTGGCCTCAAGGTATTTTTTGCCAGTCGCCACCACACGAATCGCTTTAATCAGCTCTTCTGCGGCACTGCGTTTTGTTAAGTAGCCCATCGCCCCGGCGTTCAGCACCCGCTTGGGGTGTACAGAATCTTCATGCGCGGAGAGTACCAAAATTTTGGCCGTGTTATCTTTTGCTAAAATGCGCTCAATCGCCTCTAAGCCGCCAATGCCAGGCATGGTGATATCCATGACCACCACATGCGGCTTAAACTCCACAAAACGCTGAATCGCCTGCTCGCCGCTTTCAGCTTCTGCCACTACTTTAATATCCGAATCAGATTCGAGCAGCATTTTAAAGCCCATGCGCACCACCGCGTGGTCGTCAACCAACATTACATGAATTGAACTCATTTAATTATCCTGTGTTTGCAATATTTATTCACATTAAGGCGCCACACGTAGCGGTATGCTGATATTGAGTGTGGTGCCTTGATTCGGTTCTGAAATCAAATTAAAACTGCCATGAAAGCCTTGCACACGCTCGCGCATGCCCAATAATCCAAAATGCTGTGTTTGGTCAACGGCCGCCAGATTCATGCCTACACCGTCATCTGCAATGATGAGTGCAATGTTTTTTTGCTCATGTTCATCAATGTTTACTGCAAGTTTTATATCTATTTTACTCGCTTGTGCGTGTTTTAATGCGTTATTCATGGCTTCTTGCACAATGCGGTATAAATTGATATTGAGCGTTTCACCGAGGCCATCCAATTCGCCCTCTATTTGCAAATTGATGTTTAACGCAGGATGCTGGCTGTGTAAATGGTTGACCGCATCGCGCAGGGTTTCGGCTAGCCCTAAATTATCGAGTGCACCCGGCCTTAATTTGCGAATAATATCGTGCATGCCATCGTAAATTTGATTTGCCGCAGCAACAATGGTTTGCGCATTACTGGCAATATCGGGCGACTTTTCTCTGGTTTTATTCACAATCGCCACGGCAAAAGTTTTAATCGCGGTGACGTATTGCCCTAGTTCATCGTGCAACTCGCGCGCTAAACTGCGGCGCTCGTCTTCAATATGGCTTTGTATAAGTTGCGTAAGCTGGCGATTTTCTTCCAATTGCCGCTCAACCGCAAGTGACTCTGCCATGCGGTTTAAACTGTGACTGATGCGGTCAAATTCGGGCAATTTAAAAGCTGGTAAACGCGTGGTTAAATCGCCCCGCTCAATTTTATTAATGGCTTTTAAAATACGGCTCACTGGCCGCAGTGAATGGCTTAGCAACGCATACACCATCACATTCAACACCACAAAAAAGCCTAAACCCACCATCATCAATTGACTAAAACCAGACCAAGCTTCGCGAATCGAACCTGCGGCACTTGAAGTGACAATCAGCGTACCGTAACGAATTTTACGCTCAACTTTTTCTGTGGCAGGCTCAACCAAATGCACAAACCAATCAGGCGGTTTTACTTCGTCTTTATAGGTGGATTCTGGCGATTCATAAATGATCTCATCGCGCAAATCTTTTAGCACAATATGGCTGCTACGCACATAACCTAGTGATTGTAAAAAACTCTGCAGTACTTTATGCGTGGGGCCATATTCAGGATTAAGTGCGGAACTCACAATGACGGTATCGAGCAATTGCACGGTGACACGGCTAGCCGCTTCTACCCGCTCGCGAATTGAAATGCGCGTATCGTTGACTAAAATCGAGCCAACCACCAGAATAAATGCAATCGACAGTAGCGTAATCAGCAAATTGAGGCGAAATTTTAAGCTCATACGTGTGCCTCAATATGTGCGCTAATCCAATGCGCAAAGCTGGCTTCGTCAATTTCGCCACTGGCGACGGCAAGCATCGTTAAAATACATTCAGCATCATTGGCTGAAAGCGCATAACCATTGAGCATTAAAAATAGCTCAACTGCCACAAAAGCTGTACGTTTGTTACCATCTAAGAACGGGTGATTTTTTGCGATGCCAACGCCATAAGCTGCCGCCAACTCTGCAATACTAGGCGCACCATAAGCGGCTAAATTTTGTGCGCGCGACATCGCAGACAAAAACATACCATCGTCACGAATGCCCACAATGCCACCGTGCTCGGCCAATTGCTCATTATGTACCGCCATCATCACTGCGTGATCTAGCCAAACCCAATGAGTCATTTCGCTAACTCGCGCAACACTTCGCGTCTATCTTTCATAATTTTGCGCGCCATGGTCATTTGGTCGGCAAATGCTGGATCATGCGGCGTAATCGTTACCGCGCTTGGCGCATCGGTTAAAAAAACTGTGTCACCTTTTTCAAGCTTTAAGCGTGCTAATACTTCTTTAGGTAAAATTAAACCCACAGAATTGCCTATTTGCGTCAATTTAAGTGTATGCATGGTTGCCCCTACTTTAAGTTATAACAAACGTTATAATAGTGCTAAAAAACAAATTGACGCAAGCGTTTTTTTACAAAATAAATTAAACTATTGTCATGAAAACAGACTTTATTCTCGATGCCGCGCTTGCCATTCAGCGCACCATTTTAGCCAATGAGCATACGCTTGAATCC
>JAKQTB010000015.1 GCA_029569495.1 Pseudomonadota bacterium
ATGTGTGGTGGCGCGCAGTGTAGCCCACGTTTTCGAGGTCGTTATGCTTGCCGCCTGCGCGTACGCATTTTTGGCTGGAAGTTGCGCGCGTGTAAGGCCGTTTATCAAAACCCAAAAACACGTCTTTAAATTGGTTCATACCCGCGTTGGTAAATAGCAAGGTTGGGTCACCATGTGGTACAAGTGAGCTTGATGCTACGATTTCATGGCCTTTTGAGGCGAAGTAGTCAAGAAAGGCTTGGCGAATTTCGTTGCTACTTGGGTTGTTACTTAATTTAATTGTCATTTTCAAACTTACTATTTAAGACTTTTTTAATAAGATCAAAGCCGAAACCGCGACTTTGTAAAAATCTTGCTTGTTTTGCCCATTCTTCACGGTTTTGCGGGCTGGCTTTATATTTTCTGCGCCATATGGTTAGCGCATTTTCCAGTTCTGTTTCTTTTAACTTTTTAACCGCGTCTGCAATCAAATTATCTGCGACACCTTTTTCACGTAACTCATTGGCTACTTTTGCACTGCCAAATTTAGCCTTGCGAGCATGGACAATTTGCTCGGTAAAACGCGCATCTGAAAGCCAGCCACGCTGTTTAAAGTCATCTAAAATGGCAGGAATATCGTCAGTTTCTTCAGCAAAGGCTTTTAATTTTTGCCCTAGCTCAGCATATGAATACTCGCGTTTTGCTAGATAATCCAACGCACGCTGTCGTAAACTTTTAGGTTGAAACTTTATACCGAATCGTCCCTGATTTTAGTCATCTTCGGTGCGCGCTGCCGTCATGCCTTCAGCGAGCTGTTTGGCATTAGCGCGGATTTTAGCTTCAATTTCTGCTGCAATGGCTGGATGTTCACGTAAATATTCTTTGGCATTTTCTTTACCTTGGCCAATTTTTTCGCCATTGTAGCTATACCAAGCACCCGCTTTTTCAACAAATTTCAGGTTTGAACCAAGTTCAATGATTTCGCCTAAACGTGAAATGCCTTCGCCGTACATGATGTCGAATTCAGCTTGTTTAAATGGCGGTGCGACTTTGTTTTTAATCACTTTTACGCGAGTTTCAGAACCTGTCACTTCGTCACCTTTTTTAATTGCACCGGTACGGCGAATATCTAAACGTACCGAAGCGTAAAATTTGAGTGCGTTGCCGCCTGTGGTGGTTTCTGGGTTGCCAAACATTACGCCAATTTTCATACGAATTTGGTTGATGAAAATCACCATGGTGTTGGTGCGCTTAATGTTGCCGGTGAGTTTACGCAGGGCTTGTGACATTAAACGCGCTTGTAAGCCCATGTGACTATCACCCATTTCACCTTCAATTTCAGCGCGCGGGGTGAGGGCGGCTACTGAGTCAACCACGACAATATCAACCGAACCTGAACGCACGAGCATATCAACGATTTCAAGCGCTTGCTCGCCGGTATCCGGTTGGCTAATTAAGAGGTCAGGCACGTTGACGCCCAATTTTGCCGCATATTGTGGGTCTAGCGCGTGTTCAGCGTCAATAAACGCTGCCGTACCGCCCATTTTTTGCATTTGGGCGATGACAGATAATGTGAGCGTGGTTTTACCAGAGGATTCTGGGCCGTAAATTTCAATGACGCGTCCGCGCGGTAAGCCGCCAATGCCGAGGGCGATATCTAAGCCGAGTGAACCTGTGGAAACTGCTTGAATATCTTCACCAATATCGCTATCTCCCATGCGCATAATGGAGCCTTTGCCAAACTGTTTTTCGATTTGTGCAAGGGCTGCGGTGAGGGCTTTAGCTTTGTTGTCATCCATGGGTTTTTGCCTTTATATAATGGTGCTGAATTAACTGCTAATTATTTCACAAAATGTGCAATTAAGTAAGCGCCATCAGTAGTTAGGGCTAAATTTGTGCCTAATGCATACGGCATTCATTTTTAGCTTAGAATTTCTGTAAACTGTCAGGTATCAGAGAGTAGATATTGTCGTTAGCAATTTAATTTTGCATAGTGCGCACTTTGTGTAACCCATTGGAGATTCAACATGTTGATACGAGCACTCGCCATTTTTTTAATGCTGTTTACAGTTAACTTGCTGGCTGACGAGAGTGAGAATCCGTCAGAAGCAAATATTCAGGAAATTTCTAGCCAAGATGCGGCACTTCAAGACGCGGCTAACCAAGCGATACATCAGGAGTTGCGTAGTCTCTTAACGGGGATTGAAACGGCGATTAACACTGAGCAATATGCAGACTTAAAGCAATATTTTCATGAAAACTTACACGTCACCACCATCAATCAAAACAGTATCACCACACCAGAAGGCATTGATGCCTATTTTAAAGAATGGTTTGGCGAAGGCGGTTATTTGAAAAAATTGGATATTCAGTTAAATGCCGATGGACTTACTCAGTTACATGGCAATGCTGATGACCCAAATTGGGGTTTGGTGTACGGCACCGGCATTGAAAATTACCAGTTAGCGGACGGCCGCTTTCTGCCAATGAAAACACGCTGGACTGCGACTGTGACGAAAGATGCCAACGGCAAGTGGCGTATTTTGGCTTTGCACATAGGAGCCAACTTTTACGACAACCCGATTTTTCATGCGGTTAAGGCGTCTACCAAATATTATGCTGCCGGCGGTTTAGTAATAGGCGTGTTGCTTGGCACGCTAGGAATGGCTTGGTTTCGTCGTAAAAAGGAATCAACCCTCGTTTAAGAATCTCACACTAAAATTATTTAAATAAAAAAAACACTTGACATATATCACTACGTAACTAATTATAT
>JAKQTB010000016.1 GCA_029569495.1 Pseudomonadota bacterium
ATGTTGCGCAATTTGGCTGGCTTCTAACTGCTGTAACTTACGCTTGGCACTCGCCACGACCGACTTTGGAATACCCGCTAACTGCGCCACTTGTAAGCCGTAACTTTGATTGGCGGCACCTTCTTCCACTTTGTGCATAAAAACAATATTGTGTCCGTGTTCAATGGCATCTAAATGCACATTGGCAGCATATTTGAATTCATCGACAATTCGCGTGAGCTCAAAATAATGCGTGGCAAAGAGTGTATAACTGTGGTTTTTTTCTAATAGCTGTTTGGCCACCGCCCACGCTAAACTCAGGCCGTCAAAGGTGCTTGTGCCACGGCCGATTTCATCGAGCAGCACTAAACTTTTGTCTGTCGCATTATGCAAAATATTGGCAGTCTCGGTCATTTCTACCATAAAGGTTGACCTGCCCCCCGCCAAATCATCCGATGCGCCAATACGCGTCATAATGCGGTCAATTTCACCAATTTTCGCCGAAGTTGCTGGTACATAACTGCCACAATAAGCCAGCAGTACAATCAAAGCAGTTTGTCGCATAAAGGTCGATTTACCGCCCATATTGGGGCCTGTAATGAGCAGCAACTGGCGGTATGGGTTTAAAATCACGTCATTTGCCACAAACGGTCGAGCAATGCTTTCAACCACAGGATGGCGACCACCAACAATTTGGATGCCTGCTTCCGTGCTAAATTGCGGCGCAACATATTTCAGCGCCACCGCGCGCTCGGCAAAGCTACACAGCACATCCAAGCTAGCTACCGCGCCTGCGTTAGTTTGCAAGGGGACGATAAATGGCATGAGTTGTTCAAGCACCTGTGCGTAGAGCAGCTTTTCACGCGCCAGTGCACGGTCATTGGCGCTGAGCACTTTATCTTCAAAGGCTTTGAGTTCGGGCGTAATAAAGCGCTCAACATTTTTAAGCGTTTGGCGGCGGCGATATTCTGCAGGCGCACTTTCCGCCTGTGTGCGGCTCATTTCAATGTAAAAGCCATGCACGCTGTTGTATTCCACTTTTAAGTTAGCAATACCCGTGCGTGCTTTTTCAGCGGCTTCGTACTGCAGTAGATATTCGCCATGGTTACTTTGCAGGCTGCGCAATTCATCCAGCTCGGCATCATAGCCATCCGCAATCACACCGCCCTCACGCAATACAGTACTGGGCTCTGGCCGGATGGCAGCAGTCAATAACGTCACCACTGCACTGGGCGCAGTTAAATTTGCACCTAAAGTTTGCAGCAAACTTGTTTGCATGATGGCCAAATCAGTTTGCAACAAGGGTAATTGCTGCAAGCTGGCCGCAAGACTTGATAAATCGCGTGGTCGTGCCGTTTTTAACGCCACACGCGCGGTAATGCGCTCAATATCGCCCACCGCTTTCAGCGTACGCGCCAGTGTTTGAAAACCGTTGTTATCAATCAATTCAGCGATGGCCTCATGGCGTTTAAGAACCAGATTACGGTCTTGCAGAGGATGATGCAACCAATGGCGTAACAAACGCGCACCCATGGCGGTTTGCGTGGTGTTGAGTAGTGAATATAACGTTGGCGCGGCTTCGCCACGCAGTGTGATATCAATTTCTAAGTTTCTGCGCGTGGCGGCATCCAGTTGCACATAGGCACTGGTGGATTCAACACTCACTGCGTTAATATGCGGCAAAGTGGTGCGCTGTGTGTGCTGAACGTAATCCAGCATGGCCCCTGCGGCACATATGGCGGGCTTTAACTCAGCACAACCAAAACCGTTCAGGTCGCGCGTATTTAACTGTTTAGTAAGTGTATTAAAAGCGCTGTCGTAATCAAACTGCCAAGGACTTAAGCGTTTTTTAGCCACTTTGCTTGAACGAATGGCCGCATGCTGAAAATCATCTGGCAACAAAATTTCACTCGGAGCAATGCGCTCAATTTCTTGGCCTAGTAGCCCCAACGCAATCTCACTTAATATAAACGTGCCAGAAGCTAAATTGAGCCGCGCTAAACCAACAAGGTTATCTGCATAAAAAATACTTAGCAACTGGTTATCGCGCAACTCATCTAAAAGCGCAGTATCGGTGAGCGTCCCTGGCGTTAATATGCGTGCTACTTGCCGCTCAACCGGGCCTTTGCTGGTGGCTGGGTCACCCACTTGCTCGCAAATCACCACGGCTTCACCCAATTTCGCCAGCTTGGCTAAATAACCCTCCGCCGCATGGTAAGGCACGCCCGCCATTTTGATCGGCGCGCCGTTGCTGGAGCCGCGCTGGGTTAAGGTAATCCCCAGCAGACGTGAAGCTTTTTCCGCATCTTCAAAAAATAACTCGTAAAAATCCCCCATGCGATAAAACAACAGCATGTCAGGATGCTGCGCCTTGAGCGCAAGGTATTGGCGCATCATCGGGGTGTGGTTTTCAAAACTACTCATGCGTACCGGATTGCTTCTCTAGCTTTTTTGGTGGCAATACAAATTCTGCTGGGTGCTGATTTAAACGTGTGGCTAAACGAGCAATCAGCAAGCGCCACTGTTTAAAACGCACACCGCGCGACTTCATTGCGACATAAAGCGCTAGGCTAAAGCTCACGCTTAAATTCACAAGACCTATTAAAACTAAGCCGAGTGCAGCATAGAGAGCTGCCTGCCAAGTGAGCATAAATTCTAGGCCAACTGCGGCAAAACCCACAAATGCGGATGAAAACGCAATGTGGCGAATATCAAACGGCAAGCCAAACAGCACGCCTATGGCCGTCATGCCACCAAGCAAGCAGCCGAAGTAAAAATTCCCTGCAAGCGCCCCTAAATTATTTTCAATATAATTTGCAACTCGCGCCAGTAAAGATTTGCCTAACAACAATTGCAGCCAAGATAGGGCGCGCAGTCGTTGCGGTATCTTATTGTATATCGCCATATTGTCGTGATAACCCGCAATCAAGCCAGATAAAAATAGACATACGCCGGCAATGCCGGCATAAATCAAGGCGCCACTATTAAAGGGGTCAATACTTTCCAATAAGTGATGCGCTTTATCGGGTGTTATAAAATGCGTACCTGTGGCCAACAAGGTAATCCATGCGAGGAGCATTGCCACAGGAATCGCCAACACCACGTTACCAAAAATCGCCACCATTTGACTACGTGTTGTGTTGGCAATCATCGCAACCAAGTTATCGACCGCTTTTGATTGGCTATCGGCCGCATCAATACTGGCGGCAATGGCCGCAGCTGTCATGGCGGGCTGTTTGGTGGCCACGGTAAAATGTAGAATATGAATCAATATAAAACCCAAACCATAATTTAAGCTAAAAAGAATGGCTTCCGTCAGTGGCGCCAATTGCATTTTACTCAACAGAATTTTCAGCATGGCCATCAGCGCAATGATCACACCCGCACCCATGGCGGAGCGCATCAGGCCAAAATATTCAGGCCGACTATCTGTAATATAGTGCTCACCTGTTCTGCTGGCGTTTTCTGTTACACGTAGCGCCATCACTTCCATATTTTCGTGCCAGTGCTCAGAAACATCATTCTTATGGCACTCACTATAAACGAGCTGTTTAAACAAACTGACAACTTCTGTATGGGCTGAATCTGGTTTATCAAAACTTGCAAAAATCCTCAGCAATAGCTCTAACCGGGCGATTTGCTTGGTCATTTGTTGTGTGATGTGTGTCAGCTGAATGCTTGTACCCACTTGGGCGCTATTGCGGTGAATCTTACTGATTACCGCACTAGATTGACTAAGCATCACTAGAATATGGTCAATATCATGGCTTGGCCATGCCTCTTGATCAGGCTGACCGGACAGCGTATTAATTGAGATTAAAAACTCAGAAAGCACTGCATGCTGTGCCAGAAATGGTGAAGTGTATTGCTCTAACTCAGGATGATTGCGCAACAACTCTGGCTCTAACCCCAAAGCGGCGATCCGATACGAAAGCACCTGCGTAGCAGCCAATAAATTTTGCTTACTCTCGGCCTTTAAGTGGCTGGGGGCGTCTTGAAAACCAATCGCCACAATCAGTTGTTGCCACACCTCGTTTGGCACGGCTGACACCCAAATGGCATCGGTATTTTTAGTAAAAAAACGTGCGAATAAATCGATTAAATACCCTTCGTTAATGGCCTCGGGTAAAAATTTGTGTGAAATGCGTCTGCGCATTTCTGAGAAAAACCCAGTAAAAACCGAATGGCGTGCAATTAAATAAAGTGAAATCGGCTTATGTTTGGCGAGCAACTGCAAAATTGCCTCGCGTAGCAATTTTGCTTTGTTTGCATCGCTATTGAGTAAAAAGCAAAGCGCCTGAATGGCCTTGACTGCTACTTCGGTTTGGTGCGATTTGGCTGGCCTTAATTCGGCCACAAGCGTTGCGATGAGCTTAGGTGCATCTGGCTGTTGTTCATGCTGGGCAAACGCTTGTTCTATCATCGCTTCACATTCTAATTAAGTGATTTTTTCGGCAGTGGCTATTACCGCCACTTATTTCGGCGTTTTTAAATCATCGGTTAAATGCGTGCTGAGCGTTTGCAAAATTTGCGCAAACACTTTAGGGTTGGCTGCGACAATATTACCCGTTTTCAACCAACTTTCGTTGCCCTCAAAATCGCCGACAATACCGCCCGCCTCCTGCACGATTAAACCACCAGCAGCAATGTCCCACGCAGATAAATTAATTTCAAAAAAGCCATCCACCCAACCCACCGCCACATACGCTAAATCTAGCGCTGCAGAACCTGGGCGACGGATGCCCGTAGTTTTTTTAATCATGTCACGCAACATATTAAGATAAGTTTCTAAGTGCGTAAAATCGCGGAAGGGAAAGCCAGTGGCAATTAACGAGTCTTGCAGCTTGCTTCTGTTGGTCACGCGAATACGTTTATCATTTAAAAAAGCGCCGCGGCCTTTGGTGGCGGTAAATAAATCATTACGCACTGGGTCGTAAATCACCGCTTGCGTCAGCACGCCTTTTTGTTGCAAGGCAATCGAAATGCAATATTGCGGGAAACTATGTAAAAAATTGGTCGTGCCATCGAGCGGGTCAATAATCCAAATGTTATCGGCTTGTTGGTTGCTCTCACCGCTTTCTTCACCTAAAAACCCGTGGTCTGGATAGGCGTCTTTGAGAACAGAAATAATGGCCTGCTCGGCAGCGCGGTCCACATCACTGACAAAATCATTATAGGTTTTGGTTTGAATTTTAATTGACCCGACATCTTGCGATGCACGGTTAATAATTTTACCGGCTTCGCGCGCGGCTTTGACTGCAATGGTGAGCATTGGATGCATGGCGTAGTTTTCTTAAAGAGCTGTTAAAATGGCATTTTAGCATTATTAGGCGCTTCCCCAAATTGTCGCAACTCATTTTTAATAACATTCCTGTATTTAACAATATTAGGGTTGTGCTTTGCCAAACCAGCCATCCGGGCAACATCGGCTCAGCCGCGCGCGCCATGAAAACCATGGGGTTGCAGCACCTGTATTTGGTTAAACCACAACATTTTCCTGATGCTCACGCGACCGCGCTTTCCACAGGGGCGGCAGATGTTTTAGAAAATGCCATTGTCTCCGAAACATTAAGTGAAGCGCTCACCGGTTGCGTGTTGGCTATTGGCATGAGTGCGCGAAAACGGCAAATTTCGCATGAGTTAGTGAATGTGCGTGAAGCCGCGCTTCGGGCCAGCAAAATCGCCTCAACCCAACCCATTGCCTTGGTGTTTGGCACTGAAATGAGCGGGCTTTCAAATGCCGAATTAGATTGCTGCCAACTGCTTGCGATGATTCCTGCTAACCCAGAATACTCTTCACTCAACCTTGCCGCCGCCGTACAAGTGATGTGCTATGAAGTCCGCATGGCAGTGTTAGAAGGCAAACTGGAGGCAACGCCTAGCCCTGAACTTGCCACCAATGAAGCGCTTGAAGGTTTTTATGCGCATTTGGAAGAAACGCTCATTCAAATTGGCTACCTTAACCCCAGCGCACCGAAAAAACTCAGCGAGCGCATCCGCCGCATTTACGCGCGCGCTCAGCTTGAAAAAGAAGAAGTGAACTTATTAAGAGGCATTTTGACGTTATCGCTCACCCCAAAAAAGCATACTAAATATTAGTTACACGCTATTTGCACGCAATGACTTGATTTGGGAACTTAAAAGCTTAAACTTTCTCTTAACTTGTTAAATCTTCAAACGCTTAGGTGCCTAGCCATGAGAAAAACGCTCATTAACTTTGCTTTGTTATTGTTTGCCATGCCGGCATTTGCCTTACCTGAAGATGGCTTGGTTTACCAATTAAAAGCATCTGTCGTCAAAATTCGTGTGATTCTGCCAAACGGCCATTACGGGGTTGGTTCTGGCGTGGTGGTGGCCAAAGACCAAGTCGTCACCAATTGTCATGTGGTAGCCAATGCAGCTGCCATCAATGTGATTAAATTTGGCGAGAGTTTTCGCGCTTCCAGCATCAAAGCAGATTGGCAGCACGATATTTGCATTGTGCGCTTTGATGGGCTGAATACTGAAGTTGCGCAAATCGGCTCAAGCAAAAACCTGCAATATGAGCAACCTGTTTTTACCATCAGCTTTCCCAATAATGCGCCCAAACCGCTGGCCACTTACGGCTTTGTTAAAGCGCTCTACCCCATGGATAACAGCGTAATCATTCGCTCAACCAGCGATTTTAGAATGGGCGCCAGTGGTGGCGCGATGTTTAGCGACGATGGCAAACTGGTGGGAATCATCACGCTAAAAAGCCCGGGGCGAAACGCGTTTTATTACAACATGCCTGTGGAATGGATAGCGCAAGTGCAAAATCAGCCTGAACAAGCGATTCCGGCGATTGGCGCGCCGCCTTTTTGGGATGCTTTGGAAGAAAATCGCCCGTATTTTATGCGCGTGGTGCAACCCTACCAAACGGAAGACTGGCCAGCGTTGCTTTCATTGGCTACGCGCTGGACCGAGCAAGAACCCGAAGCTATCGAGGCTTGGTATTACCGTGCGGTGGCTGAATACAAATTAAAGAATATAGCGGAAGCAATCAAGCATTTTAATCAGGTGCTCGCGCAAAATAGCCGCCACACCAATGCCTTGCTGTATTTAGCCTTAATGGATGCCGAAAATGGCAATAAAGAAGCGGCCCTTGCGAAGGCAACACAGCTCGACGCACTTGATGTTGAAGCCGCCAATCAAGTAAAAGTGGCGCTAGGGTTGCCCGCTAAAACTGAAGCAAAAGATTGCCAAGCCACCTGTTAAATGTTGCGCATTTTATACTTCTAAATTAACGCTTAAAACGCAACCAAATCCTACGAGAAAAAATAAATGCTCTGGAAGCCTTGTAAATAAAGGCTTCCAGAGCATCGAAAAAGGTTGCGCTTAAAACAGCATGCTTTTTAAGTGATTTTTACTTTATCTAACACCGTTTTATTTGCCAAGTATTTCTAATTTTACCCGCACCGTACCCGCACGATTTAATCCGATTTTTTTGGCCGCCGCGACCGATAAATCAATAATCCGTCCGCGTACATGCGGGCCGCGATCATTGATGCGCACGATGACCGATTTACCATTACGCAAGTTGGTGACTTTCACTTTGGTGCCAAAAGGCAAGGTAAGGTGCGCTGCGGTGAGAGCGTGCGTGTTAAAAATCTCGCCACTGGCGGTGCGTCTGCCATGAAATTTGGCAGCATAAAACGAAGCCAAACCCACCATCGGTTTTTGTTTACTGACAGCGCTTGAGGGATGTTTTAGTTTTTCTTTAGCCAGCAATGTGGTCGGCATGCCTGCCAGCATGCCCAGCGCCAACATTAGCGTGACGCGTCGCTTAATTTTTGTGCGTAACATGCAATTTTCCCCCGATACAAGTGAAGGCAATCTAAACCAATACCACACTACCAAAAAACTTCAAGATACACACCTCTGCCTTCAAGTATGGATTGTGGCATAATACCGCCATGTTTAATCACATCAAAGAAGACATCTCCATCGTATTCGAGCGCGACCCTGCAGCGCGCACGCGATTTGAGATTCTCACCACTTATCCTGGCGTTCATGCGCTGATTATGCACCGCTTTAGCTATTGGCTTTGGAAAGCCGATTTTTTTTGGCTAGGCCGATTTTTCTCGCACATTGGCCGCTGGCTTACCGGCATTGAAATTCACCCAGGCGCCACCATTGGCCGCCGCGTGTTTATTGACCACGGCATGGGCGTGGTGATTGGTGAAACCGCGGTGATTGGCGATGACTGCACACTCTACCACGGCGTTACCCTTGGCGGCACTTCGTGGAACAAAGGCAAACGCCACCCAACGCTCGAACAAGGCGTGGTGATTGGCGCAGGCGCAAAAGTGCTGGGACCCATCACCATAGGCAAAAACGCTAAAATCGGCTCAAACGCGGTAGTGGTAAAAGATGTGCCTGAAAACGCCACTGCGGTCGGTATCCCCGCGCGCATTTTAGAAGAAGAAAAATCGAAACAGCGTGAGGCCACTGCGCAAAAAATTGGCTTTGCCGCCTATGCGGTGGGTAACGATGAAAATGACCCCATGATTAAAGCGCTACATTCTTTGCTTGATCATGCCAATAAGCAGGATGTTGCGTTAGAAACCCTTAAAGCGCAAATTGCCCTGCTCACCGACGAAAAAGCAGACGCTGAATTAGCGGAAGCATTTGCCAGTAAAAAACCCAAAAAATAAGGCCTTTTTTAACGCCTATATCTGCCTTTATTCTTGCCATTTTACGCCGAGAAAAAATCACCCTGTGAACTGCACCCCAAAAGTTGGACACTTTGTCCAACTCATTAAGGTGCAGTTTTCATGTCTAAATACACAAAAGAATTCAAACTTGAAGTCGTTCAAGACTACGAATCGTTCAATGTTGGTTATACAGCACTATCTAAGAA
>JAKQTB010000025.1 GCA_029569495.1 Pseudomonadota bacterium
GGGGCTGGCGGAATTGATACGGTGAGTTATGAAAATGCTGGTGCAGCAGTATCCGTTAATATTTCTGGATTGAGTGTATTGGGAGTTGCTGCAAACGCATCATCCGGTGGTGCCGGTATTGATGCACTCAGTAATTTTGAAAATATTACAGGTTCAGCGTTCAACGATATTTTAATTGGCAACGCGTCTGCCAATACGCTAGACGGTGGGGCAGGTGATGATATTTTAATTGGCGGTGCAGGTGCAGATAACTTAACTGGCGGCGCTGGTGTTGATACAGCTTCTTACGTGAATGCCACATCAGCCGTGCGCGCGACGCTTGGCGGTTCACCTTTAACGCATTTGGGTGACGCATTAGGTGACACTTTTTCTGGTATTGAAAATCTTACAGGCTCAAATTTTGATGATATTTTATATGGTGACAGTGCCAATAATGTGATTATAGGTGGTTTGGGCAATGATGATTTGCGTGGTTTTGATGGCAATGACATCATTGATGCAATGCAAGGTTTAGACCAAGTTTATGGTGGCAATGGGGACGATACGATTATTGTCTCGGCAACTTCGATTGGTGTGGCAGCACAATATCGTGGAGAGGGTAATACTTCAACCGCGTTTAACGGCGGTGATACATTGAAACTTACCGGCTTGGTGGCAGGTGGTTATTCGCTGACCGCTTTAGCAAATGAAACCGACTCGATGGAAATTTTGGATATCCGCGATGCAATTAATACCGTACTCAATATTACCAGCTTAGATGTACGTAACTTTGTGGATGGTGGAAATAATTCCAACATGTGGATTAAGGCCGATGCAGGGGATGTATTTAATTTCAGCGCGGTTGCTGGCGAAACGCTGCAATCATTTAATGTAGCCAATGGCGTTGATTATGTCGTATTTGATGCGGCCAATACGCAAGTCGCGGCCATTCATTGGCAAACTGCATAGTATTTTTTAATGGCTCAACAACTGACTGAACAAGCTGATTTACCTGAAAATGGTTTAGATAAGCAAGGCATACTCACTGCAATCACAGCGCTTTCAGGCACTAATGTTGCTGGCGCTGCTAAATTGCGTAAAGTGGTTTCTTCTCTGATTGACCGCACTGATAACTGGTCAAGTCAGGTGGCACGTGTCCATCAATCGGAATTTCCAGCTTATTATTTAAATGCCACTTTGGGTGAAATACTCGATTTGCCCGGAAATATTGCGCTGATTCGCATGTATGGTGGTGGCTATTTACTCATGCGCCGTTATCAGCAACGCTGGCAAACGGTGAACCAGATTGGTGAAGTCGTCGCGGATGTGCCATTAAGTGCAAGCGATGCGCATGCCGAAGCAGTTGTTTTTAGATTATCTTCACAAGCCAATTCAGAAGGATTGGACTCACTCAAAGCTTTGTGGCCAGCACTCAGGGGCGCTTGGGCTGAGGTGGGGATTGCCAGCTTTTTGATTAACACCGGCTTGCTGTTGCTGCCTTTATTTTCAATGCTGGTTTACGATAAAGTTGTGAGTAATGGCGTATTTGAAACGCTTTGGGCGCTAACGATTGGCATGTTGGTTTACTTGGTTATCGACACAGCCATGCGCATGGTGCGGGCTTGGTCAACGGAGCGTGTGGCAGAAGATTTAACGCGTAAAAGTGATGAATCGCTCTGGAAAAAACTGGTTGCGCAAAAAGATATTACAGGTGGGTTTGCACGGTTCTTGGCCAACTATCGCGACCTCTCTGTTTCACGCGATTTTGTTTCATCCACTTATTTACTTACCCTAGCCGATTTACCTTTTTTACTGCTTTATCTTTTAGTGATTGGCATTATCGCTTGGCCATTGTTAATTGTGGCTTCAATTTTGGTAATTTTTTACGCCTTGGTTGGCTTTGCAATGCAGCTACGGACTAATCGGCTAGCTAAGGAATCTGAGCAGCATAACACGCGCAAACTCACCTACATGGGTGAGGTGTTAGGGGCACTGGATGTGGTGCGCACGGTACCGCGCGCGGGAACATTTTTGCGACGCTGGTTAGAGTTCTCAGATACTGCGTCAGATATTGATAGCGCAAGACGTTTAGCCACCAGCCACACCAGCACTTTAGCGGCTGGCATGCTGACTTTAAGCACGGTGGCAATGTTGGCAGCAGGCGCTTATTTAATTGAGGCGCGCGCGCTTTCTGTGGGGGGGTTGATAGCCTGTAACTTGCTTGCAGCGCGCGCAATGTCTTTAGTTACATCGCTTTTTATGGTGATTGGGAAATGGCAAGACTTTAAACGTGCTGCCAATCGCATGGAAAGCATGCTAGACACTGACAAAGTGCGTGAGTTTGTGCCGAGAAATGAAGTGCAGGGAAACCTTGCCTTGATTGGCTTAACAAAGGCGTATCCTGAAAGGCCGGTGGCGCTCGACAATGTAACGCTGAATATTGCGGCAGGTGAACGCATTGCACTGCTAGGCCGACCCGGGGCAGGCAAAACGACTTTGTTGCGCAGTTTAGCCGGGTTAAGTAAATTGGATGCAGGCCAAATTCTTGTTGATGGCTTGTCTTTAGATGATATTGCTTCATTTGACCGCGCACACTGGCTCGCCTGGAAGTCGCAAGACCCAGCTTTATTCGCAGGCACACTTGAAGATAACTTAACCATTTCTGGCAGTGGCGTGAATAGCGAGCGATTTATTCGCGCGCTCTGGGCTTCAGGATTAGAAGATGAGTTAAAAAGCGGTCGTTTGTCATTGGGTATGCAAATTGATGAACGTGGCAGTAATTTATCAGGCGGTCAGCGCCAAAAAGTAGCGCTGGCGCGCACGCTTGCACAACCTTGCCGCATATTATTGTTAGATGAACCCACGCTAGGCCTAGACCCAGATAGCGAGCGTTTGTTGGCCGACCGTTTGCCACAGTTGCTGGGCGCACAGGACATTTTAATTATGACGACCCATAGCGCCATTATGTTAGGCGTTGCCCAGCGTGTGATTGCCATGGACGCTGGCAAAGTGGTGGCCGACGGGCCGAGAGAAAAATTATTGCGGGTCGGATAAGTAATTATAGTCTCTTAACAGTATTTTACATTCTGCATTAATGGACTTGCTTGAAAGTGTATCTACATGATTTAATGCAATTTTTCAATATACTTTTAAAATTAGATTACCCTAATACGCATTTTTTAATAAAAAGAATGTGTTACAATTCGCCCAAGAACCGCAAGCTAAGTTGCGGTATTTTTACGAAACTTATAAAGGACTTCATATGACGCAAATCATCATCGACCACAATCCATCACAAGAAAAACTGAAAGAATTAGGCGTTTCTAGCTGGTCAATTTGGGATTGCGAACCATCAAAATTTCCACTTGATTTCGGCATGACTGAAAGTGCTTACGTGCTTGAAGGCGAAATTCGCGTTACACCACAAGGTGGCGAAACGGTTGTGATTAAAGCAGGTGATTTTGTCGTGTTTCCAAAAGGCTTGAAATCAAATTGGGAAGTGACTAAACAATTGAAAAAACATTACAAACATTCATAATTGAATTTTTAATTGTTAAGTTTAAAATAAGCCTTGAGAAATCAAGGCTTTTTTATTGGTTATTTTTCTGCTTGATTTCGCGGAGAAAAAATAAATGCCCTGCGAGCCTTTATTTATAAGGCTCGCAGGGCAGCCAAAAAGGTTTGTTCGTTTTTAAGCGTTAAAATTGATATTTTTACAGATCTTTTAAGTGCCTAAAATGATGGTTAAAGGAGAGCGATGATGGCAAAGATTATGATTGAAAAACCCAGTGCAGATAAGCTCGCCGCGCTTGGCGTAACGCGTTGGCCGACTTGGACCAAAGAAGTTTCTGAGTTTCCGTGGAGTTACAGTTCGCAAGAGGTTGCCTATATTGTAGAGGGGGAAGTGACGGTGATTGAAAAGGATGGCGAAGCGGTGAGTTTTGGTGCGGGCGACTTGGTGACTTTTCCATCAGGACTTACTTGCACTTGGCAGGTAAAAAAAGCGTTACGTAAGCATTACCAATTTAGTTGATTTAACGGAATCTGAACGACATTTGAGATGCGGCGTTAAATTTGGCTAGCTAAAGCGGCCTTTAATTTTTGCAGGTGATCGTCATCAAGCTTTTGGCCGTTTTTAGCGGAAATTAAAAAGGTATCTTCAGCACGGTTGCCTAAAGTGTTGATTTTAGCGTTGTGTAATTCAATCGCTTGCGATAAAAAGAGTTGGGCAATGGTTGCAAGCAGGCCAGGGCGATCGTTGGCGATAACCTCTAATTGATGGTTATTGCTACCAATTTCTTCAGTTAAAGTAAATTGTGCTTCAATCGGCATGTGCTTGACTTGACGGCTGATGCGACCACGTAAGGGAGCTTCAAGCACTGTGGTTTCGTCAATTTTTTTTGCGAGTTCACTTTCAATGAATTTAAATATACCACTGTAGCGTTCTGTATTTAATGACCGATCTAAAATTATAAAAGTATTCAGTGCGTAATGATGGTCCGTTGTGTAGATTTTCGCTTCAACAATGTTGTAGTTCATTTGGGCAAAAAAATTGCATATTTTGGCAAAAAGACTCACCCTGTCATGCGTATAAATCATCACCTGAAACCCTTCTCCTGTGGGGCTTAACCGCGTGCGAACAATTGACTTTGTGCTGTATAAATGCGGCGTTAATAAACGGCTTTGCCAAGCAATTTCATCTGATTCGTAGCGTATAAAATAATGTGCGCCAAATTGAGCCCAAAGCGGTTCATAGGCGCTGGGGCTTAAGCCAAACAGGTCGAGTTTCTTGGCGGCTTCAAGTTTACGTTGAACAATCGCTTGCTCTGCATATAATCCCTGTTGATTTAAAGCACTTTTCGTTGCGTGGTAAAGATTTTCCAGTAATCTTGCTTTCCAGGCATTCCAAACCAGCGGACTGGTTCCACGAATATCGGCAACAGTGAGCAGGTAAAGCGCAGTGAGCCGACGTTCATCTTTTACAAATAGTGCAAAATTGGCGATGACCGTTGGGTCAGATAAGTCAGATTTTTGAGCGGTGGATGACATTTTCAAATGCGCCTCAACCAGCCAACTGACTAATGTGCAATCTGCTTTAGTTAATCCGTGTGTTTTGCAAAATCTTGCGGCATCTGCCTTGCCAAGAATTGAATGGTCGCCACCTCGGCCTTTAGCAATGTCGTGAAAAAGCGCCGCAATATAGAGAATGTGCGGCGCATCAAACGTGGCAAACAATTTGCTGCAAAGTGGAAATTCATGCTTGAGCTCAGGCTTGGCAAAGCGTCGCAAATTAGCCAGCACATTTAATATATGTTCATCCACCGTATACACATGAAACAAATCATGCTGCATTTGCCCGATGATTTTACCAAAAGCAGGAATGTAAGCCCCCAAAATACCATACAGATTCATGGCGCGAAGCGCATGATTGACGCCATTGGGCTGCGATAATATTGTAATGAACAATTTTTTGTGTGTGGGATTTTGCCTAAAATCGCGATTAACAGATTTTTTTACCCGTTGCAAATTACGCAACAGCGTAGCGCCCATGCCGTTTAGTTCCGGATGCTGCTGCAGTAATAAAAAAGCCTCAAAAATGGCGGCGGGGCGTTGTTGCAATAGACTTGCATGCGTTGCTTCTAGTAAATGATTTCTGGCTTCAAAATAAGCGTTGATGGGTTGGGTGACGACGGGCGCTTTCGAGGTTAGTTGTTGGAGTGATTTTAATAAAATTTCATTTATTAAACTGATGAATTTTGCGCTGCGATAATAACTTTGCATCAGTTGCTCGCTGGCGCGTTTACGGGGGGTGCTCTCATAGCCCAGCTCAGATGCCAAGGCGTTCTGAAAATCAAATAACAAACGGTCTTCGCGTCGGTTACTTAAAAAATGTAATCGAATACGCAGGGTTTGTATGGCATGTTGATGTTGCTGGATTTTTCGCGCTTCTGCAGGCGTAATGATGTTCAAAGCCGCGAGCGCAGCCCAAGTGTTGCTCACCAGCTTTGCCCGTGCAAGCCTGGCTTGCAACATATGCATGCTTTGGTAAACCCATTCAATGGTGTGCAAATCACGCAAACCACCAGGGCTTTCTTTGATATTAGGTTCTAAATTATAAGCAGTATCGTTAAACCTTGCGTGACGAAGGTTTTGCTCTTTTAATTTTGAGTTATAGAATTTTTCAATGATGGTAGATGTCGCTAACGTGCTGTCTATTTCAGCTAAAAAGTGCTGATATAGCCCAATATCCCCCGATAAATGGCGAGACTCCATCAGGTTGGTTTGTACAGTAAGGTCTTTTTTGGCTTCTACCATGCACTCATTTAAGGTGCGTACGCTGTTGCCAACATGCAGACCAACATCCCAAAGCAAGCCGACGAGTGATTCAATTTTTTGATTGAGAATAGTGTCGTCATTGCGTGCCTCTGGCAGCAATATGAGAAGGTCAATATCCGAATAGGGGTAAAGTTCACCACGACCATAACCGCCTACCGCAATCAGGCAGCAGTCTGCATCTATCTGCATGTGTTGCCAAATGGACGCAAGCAAGCCATCCACCAGTTGGCAATGTTGTTTAAAAAGACGGCGCGGGCTGGGGTGCTTGTAAAAGTCGGTTTTGATTGACTCAAAACCTGCTTTTAGCTGCTGACGCCAAAAAATTAGAGGTAGCTCTTGACCATTCACACCGTTTTGTATGATTGGCCGCGGCATGTGTATTACACAAAGGCAGGAATCGCTGGTGAACCAGCCGATAAAGTCATTACTTCAAAACCAGATTCTGTCACCAAAATGGTGTGTTCCCATTGTGCTGAAAGGCTGCGGTCTTTTGTAACGATGGTCCAACCGTCCGGCATTTGTTTGATGTCGCGTTTTCCGGCATTAATCATGGGTTCAATCGTAAACATCATGCCTGCCTGCAACTTGAGCCCAGTACCAGCCTTGCCATAATGCAACACTTGCGGGTCTTCATGAAAGCCTTTGCCAATACCGTGGCCGCAAAATTCACGCACCACGCTGTAGCCACTTTTTTCAGCAAAAGTTTGAATTGCGTGACCGATATCCCCTAATGTTGCGCCAGGTTTCACTTTTGAAATGCCTAGCCACATTGCCTGATAGGTGATTTCGCACAAGCGCTTGGCCTGCGTACTGACTTCGCCCACATAAAACATGCGGCTGGTATCGCCGTGGTAGCCATCTTTAATCACCGTAATGTCAATGTTGACGATGTCGCCATTTTTAAGCGCCTTGTCACTCGGCACGCCATGGCAAATTTGCTGATTAATGGAGGTGCAAATGGATTTTGGGTAAGGTTTGTGGCCGCCCGGCGCGTAGTTGAGCGGGGCAGGGATGGTTTTTTGCACATCCACCATGTAGTCATGACAAAGTTTATCGAGTTGATCTGTAGTGATGCCATGCACAACATGCGGCGCAATAAAATCGAGCACTTCAGCAGCAAGCCTACCTGCCACGCGCATTTTTTCAATCTCTTGTTGATTTTTGATGGTAACGGCCATGAGACGCTATGAATTTAAATTAAAGCCGTATTTTAGCATAGCGTGCGCTAAGAATTTTTATCATCAAAATTAATGGTTTTATAGTCTAAATTAGAACACAACCTTTTTGGCTGCCCTGCAAGCCTTTATTTACAAGGCTCGCAGAGCATTATTTTTTCTCGATAGAAATTCTCAATCAATTTAAACGTTTTTTAAACATTTAAAATATGAAATTCACGCAAGACTAATGTGCAAATTGCAGGCAAAAAAAACCCGCAACAGCATGAGTGTTGCGGGTTAACGGGAGCGAAAATTGGAGATCTACGCCTGATTATTCATTAGCAAAGCGCATGCCAACTATTATAATGATAAAATACAGAAGGTTAGGTTGCTTTTGGTTTGAATGCATGCGGTTGTATACAGCCAATTGGTTGAAAGAAACCATCAAGCTGCAACCAAGCCAGTGCTTTGCTGTAATAATTCTAATCTTTCTGCTGTCATTCACGTCCGTAAAATGTGCAAAATGCTGGTAAACGATGGTGCTAGGTGGTATGATGCGCGCACTGCAAATTTGCAGCGTAGTAATTTTAAAAAATCTACACACAACCTATTCAAGGGTGCTTGTCGGTTTAAAGCTAAAATAATGCTTTAAATCAAAGTGTTGCTAGTGTTGTGTGCATTCATAACCCATTGAAAAGAGAGAACTTATGTCAGTCACTATGCGTGATATGTTAGAAGCCGGCGTTCACTTCGGCCATCAAACCCGTTACTGGAACCCAAAAATGGCACCGTATATTTTCGGTGACCGCAACAAAATTCATATTGTTAACCTTGAAAAAACATTGCCTTTGTTTGAAGACGCACTTAAACACGTGCGTACATTGGCAGCTAACAAGGGTCGTATTTTATTCGTAGGTACAAAACGCCAAGCACGTGACATCGTAAAAGAGGAAGCATCACGCGCGGGTTGTGCCTATGTGAACCATCGCTGGTTAGGCGGCATGCTGACTAACTTTAAAACAGTAAAACAATCAATCAAACGCTTGCATGATTTTGATGCGATGTTGCTAGATGGCAGTTTAGATAAATTTGGTAAAAAAGAAGCACTCGGCTATAAACGTGAAATTGAAAAATTAGAGCGTTCAATTGGCGGCATTAAAGAAATGGGCGGCTTGCCAGATGCAATTTTTATCATCGACGTTGGTCATGAAAGCGGTGCAATTACTGAAGCCGCTAAGCTAGGCATTCCAGTTATTGGTATCGTTGATACCAATAACTCACCTGACGGTGTTGCGTTTGTAATCCCAGGTAACGATGACTCATCACGCGCCATTCGTCTTTATGCACGTGGTATTGCTGATGCGGTGTTAGAAGGCCGCAGTTCAGTGATCACTGACATCGTAAAATCAGCCGCTGAAGAAGTTGCCCCTGCAACAGAAGCTGAAGCTGTTTAATAATCGTTAATATATAAGGGGCTTAGTGCCCCTTTTTTAATTACTAAAAATTTAATTAAATCAACAAAATAAATACATTAATTAATGTTGTTTATAGATAATTTAGGAGCTAAAAATGGCTGAAATTACCGCAAGCATGGTCAAAGAATTACGTGAGCGCACCGATGCGCCAATGATGGATTGCAAAAGAGCACTGACTGAAGCTGAAGGCGATATGACACGTGCAGAAGAAATTTTACGTGTGCGCTTTGGCAATAAAGCAAGTAAAGCCGCGGGTCGTGTAGCGGCCGAAGGTACCGTGGGTATCAGCATTAGCGCGGATGGTAAGTCTGGTGCGATGATTGAAGTGAACTCAGAAACGGACTTCTGTGCAAAAAACGAAGACTTCTTGAAATTTGTTAATGAACTTGCAGGTGTTGTGGCTGTTAATAAGCCAGCAAACATTGAAGCGGTTGGCGCACTTAAAATGCGCGATAGCACTGCAGAAGAAACACGCGCCCAATTGGTGGGTAAAATTGGTGAAAACATCACACCGCGTCGTTTTGTGTGTCCACAAGTGCAAGGTAAATTATCAAGCTACGTACACGGCAGCAAGATTGGGGTAATCGTTGATTTGGTTGGTGGTGATGACGCTTTAGCGAAAGATATCGCCATGCATATCGCTGCAGCAAAACCAAAATCACTGGATGCTTCTGGCATTGAAGCCAGTTTAATTGAAACTGAACGTCGCGTTGCAATTGAAAAAGCAAAAGAAGCGGGTAAGCCAGATGCAATGCTAGAAAAAATTGCTGATGGAACTGTGCAAAAATTCTTAAAAGAGGTGACCTTGCTCAGCCAAACTTTTGTGAAAGATGACAAACTCACCATTGAGCAATTGTTAAAGTCTAAAGGCGCCTCAGTTGCTTCATTCACCATGTTCACCGTAGGTGAAGGGATTGAAAAGGCAGTGGTAGATTATGCAGCTGAAGTAGCTGCAGCGGCTAAAGTGTAATTGGATAGCCAATCGAAAGATTGGCAGCCTTCTTAGGCTAATAAATGGATTAAGCGAATTGCTTAATCCATTTTTTTTAATTAAATACTGTTAACAAAACATAACGTATTGTCATTTTATTCAATTTTTAAGCAGTTAAGTGATGCCTAAAAAAGCGAATTTATGCTTAAATAAGCAAACTTTATAAAGAGGAAAATTTGTGTCTAAACCTGCCTACAAACGCATACTACTTAAACTTTCTGGTGAGGCGCTCATGGGCGATGACGCTTATGGCATTAACCGCGCTACAATCAGCAGAATTGTCGCAGAAGTCAAAGAAGTGGTCGATTTGGGCGTACAAGTTGCAGTGGTCATCGGTGGTGGCAATATCTTTCGTGGCGTAGCACCTGCCGCAGAAGGAATGGACAGAGCCACTGCTGACTACATGGGCATGCTTGCTACTGTCATGAATGCCATGGCCCTACAGGACGCGATGAAAAACATTGGTTTAAATGCACGGGTACAAAGCGCATTGAATATCGAGCAAGTGGCTGAACCTTATATCCGTGGCAAAGCGATTCGCTACTTAGAAGAAGGGCGCGTGGTCATTTTTGGTGCAGGTACCGGTAACCCGTTTTTCACCACAGATACGGCTGCTGCACTGCGCGGAATGGAAATGAACGCTGAAATCGTGATTAAAGCAACCAAAGTAGATGGCATTTATACAGAAGACCCAAAAAGCAATCCGGATGCAATGCGCTACAAAACAATCAGCTTTGATGAGGCGATTAGCAAAAATCTCAAAGTGATGGATGCAACAGCGCTGACTTTATGTCGTGATCAAAAGTTGCCTATTTCGGTTTTCAGTATTTTTAAGCAAGGTGCGTTGAAAAAAGTGATCATGGGTGAAGATGAAGGCACAATGGTTACGCCTTAATGGCGTTGGATTGCTTAGGTGAAACTGCGTCAGTGAGTTCCTAAGTTTCAAAAACATAAAATAAGAACATATTGAAATAATAGTTGGAGAAGTTGATGATTAGTGATGTTAAAAAAACTGCCGATCAAAAAATGTTAAAGTCTTTAGAGGTACTCAAGGCTGATTTGGCAAAAGTACGCACAGGACGTGCGCATGTAGGCTTGCTTGATCATGTAATGGTTGAGTATTATGGTTCTATGGTTGCGGTCAATCAAGTGGCCAATGTGAATCTGGGCGATGCCCGTACAATTCATGTACAACCCTTTGAAAAAACCATGATTGCCAAAGTTGAAAAAGCCATTCGAGACTGTGATTTAGGTTTAAATCCAGCCACAAATGGCGATGTGATTCGTGTTCCTATGCCCATGCTGACAGAGGAACGTCGCCGCGAAATGACCAAAATAGTACGCTCAGAGGCAGAGGGTGCCAAAGTATCCATTCGCAATGTCCGCCGTGATGCCAATGATGCGCTTAAAAAGCTCTTAAAAGATAAAGAAATATCAGAAGATGACGAGCGCCGTGCACAAGATGATATTCAAAAATCAACGGATAAAGCCGTTGCTGAAGTTGAAAAACTTCTACAGGTAAAAGAAGCTGAATTGATGGCGGTTTAAGTTCACTATAGCCTACGCAATTGACACTTTCCACATTATTTAACTGGGTCCTGAATGGCATTTTTTAGTAGCGCAACCCAAAGCATTCCAGATGTCGCAGCAATTCCTAAACACATTGCGGTGATTATGGATGGTAATGGACGTTGGGCACGTAAGCGTTTTTTACCTAGAGTTGCCGGGCATAAGCGCGGGGTTGAAACTGTACGTGACCTTGTTAAATACTGCTTAACGCTAAAGGTAGAACACTTAACCTTGTTTGCTTTTAGTAGCGAAAACTGGCGCAGACCTAGCGAAGAGGTTTCATTTTTAATGGGTCTATTTATGCAAGCGCTAAAGCGTGAAGTAGATAAGCTGCATAAAAACAATATCAAACTGATTATGATTGGCGATCGCAGTCGCTTTGATGCGGCACT
>JAKQTB010000034.1 GCA_029569495.1 Pseudomonadota bacterium
CAGTTACCTGAATGCCATGCTGACATTGGGCATTATGGATAGGCTTTGCGTCACGCCAGATGAATCGATGATGATAAGCACCATACAAAGAGTTAGAAGTAGCGCTAAGGATGACAATGATTACTTCTAGTGTGTATGTACATTTACAACGTCCAGATAACGGTGAGTGGGTTACTGTAGGCCGTTATACTTTAAATCTTGCAGAATCTACTATTGAGTCAACGCAGGGTTACTTTCAATACGCGCCATCTTACTTAGATGCAGGGTTAACGTGGGTGGTTGATCCTATTAATATGCCCAGACTCGACACGGTGCCTTATCTTGCAAACCGATATGGGGGATTAAGTGATGTTCTACGAGATATTAGTCCTGATGCGTGGGGTAAATTACTTATTCAAAGAGCCTTTAATCTACCTTCTAGAGCGCATGAATACTACTTTCTCACAAAATCATCTAATGCCGATCGCTGGGGTGCTTTAATTGTAAGCAAATCTAAAAACCCGAATCCTGCGGTTGCATCTAGCCCTAGATTGTCTAGATTAGAGGAATTGTTAATAGAACTTGGTTTAATGGCAGAACAGAAGCCATCTCAATATCCGGACCTTAGAAAAAGACTCACTAAAACGCCAAGCTTGGGCGGTGCCAGACCAAAAGCAACCGTACAAGATGGTGATGCTTACTGGCTGGTAAAACCCACCATACATACAGATGTCAGCAATACTGCTTTATTGGAATATATAGCAATGAAGTGGGCCAAGGCCTCTGGGTTAAATGTAGCAGAAACCACTCTTTACCAAGACGATGTCAGGACTGCGGTACTTGTAAAACGTTTTGACAGAACTGGAATGCAAAGGCACATGGTGTTAAGTGGCGCAACTCTATTGCAGACTGAATACCCAGATACAAGCGCTTCAGGCCACAATCACGTTAGATGGAGCTACCCACTATTAGCTCAAGCACTGAGAAGAATAGGTGTACCAGAATGTGACCTGAATGAGTTGTTCGGACGCATGATCTTTAATGTAGTGTGTGGAAACGATGATGACCATCCTAGAAATCATGCGGTAATTTGGAATGAAAGCGAATCTAAGTGGAGACTATCGCCAGCCTTTGATATTGTGCCGAACTTAATATTAAAGCCCAGAAGCTTAGCCATGCAACTGTCCGATGGCCGATGGGACATTGGTCGCGAGTCGTTAATGGCAGATTGGAAATATTTTGGCTTTGAGTCTATAAATCGCGCCAATGACTACAAAAGCGCACTGTTGAAAAGTATTCAATATCACAGCCAATATTTATCTCAATTTGACGCTTCTGACGAGTTTGAAAACTTACTAACTCTCAGAGCCTCTGAGACTATAGCGCTACTATAAAAACGCCGCATTAATGTGGTTACGTGATTGGCGGATTAAAAACTTTAATGAAGAAAATTTCTTCGGCAAGAAAAATGCCCTTTAAATTTCAATCCAAAGGGCATTCTATATGCTAATCACAATAGTTACTTAGCAAAAACTGTTGGCAGACATAAAAAAACACCTCGCCGAAGCAAGGTGTTTTTATGACCTACGTTGTATTAGCTACAACTTAAACGTTACTTAAAAATTTAGTAAGGTTTAATTATAGGCTGAATACGTTTAATGCACCGCCGCCAGGAGCCGCGTTGTATTTAACGAGTTCAGCATAACCACCCGCAGCGCCTAGGGCGTCTGTTGGAGTTGTTAAACCAAGGTTCATCGCAACGCCAGCCCAGCCACCAATGCCTGATAACACGCCAACGTATTGTTTACCTTTGTTACCGTAAGTGAATGCATTACCAATCACGCCAGAACCTACTTGGAATTTCCAAAGCTCTTTACCTGTTTTAGCATCCACCGCTTTAAACCAACGCTCTAGTGTGCCGTAGAACACTAAATCAGTTGCTGTGGTTAATACACCACCCCAAGCAGAGAATTTCTCTTTGTTGTACCATACTTTTTTGTTGGTCATTGGGTCGTAAGCAGCAAAGCCGCCCATTACACCGTCAGGACCTGGGAACATGGTCAATGTAGCACCCACCCATGGTTGACCAGCAACGTATTTACTTTCTACTGGCTCGTAAGTCATACACACGTGGTTCAATGGTGAATACATTAAACCTGTACGTGGGCTGTAAGCTGCAGGTTGTTGGTCTTTTGTACCCAATGCCGCTGGGCAAATGCCTTTAGCGTTGTAATCTTGGTGGGTAGATGCGTTTGCTGTTTTGTTAGGCACGCCTGTTTTTAAATCTACACCAGTGGCCCAGTTAACAAATGGGTGCACTTTTTCAGCAGCCACTAATTTACCTGTGTGCGCATTCCAAGTGTAGGCAAAACCGTTACGGTCATGGTGCCAAGCGTATGTTTTACCAGCTTTGTCGAACAAAATCACTTCATTCACGCCATCGTAATCCCACTCGTCATGTGGCGTCATTTGCATGCCCCAACGCGCCATACCTGTGTCTACATCACGTGCAAACACTGACATTGACCATTTATTGTCGCCTGGACGTACATCTGGGTTCCAAACAGAAGGATTACCAATACCGTAGTACATTAAGTTGGTACGTGCATCATACGGAAACCAGCCCCATACAGAGCCACCACCATGTTGCCAGCCATCTTTAACGGCTTGTGGTTTTAACCATGTACGTGTGCCTAGTTCTTTTTCACCAATTTTTAATTGGTCGTGTGGAAGCGGTTTGAATGAACCACCAATTTTGTTACCGCCGTTTACGTCTTGATATACTGACAATGCGCTGTACTCAGGGGTATCTTTGTTGAAGCCTTCACCAATTAAAGTTTCCGCATCTGGGCCTGTTGAGTAAGCTTTCCAAGCCAATGAACCGTCTTTGATATTGTATGCAGCAATAAAGCAACGCACGCCGAACTCAGCACCTGAACAGCCTGTGAGTACCTTGTCTTTAATCACATGTGGTGCGTTAGTGTTAGTTGCACCTACTTTTGGGTCAGTGTTTAATGACGACCAAACCTTTGCACCCGTTTTAGCGTCCAAAGCAACTAAGTTACCGTCATTTTGTTGCAAGAAAATTTTACCATCGCCGAAACCTAGACCACGGCTGACGTTATCACAGCATAAAACTGCTTGTACTGATGGGTCTTGTTTTGGGAAATATGTCCAAACGATTTTTTGATTGTCGTTTAAGTCAAGTGCATATACATTGTTTGGGAATGCGGTATGAATATACATCATATTACCCACAATCACTGGTGAACCTTCATGGCCACGGTTAACACCGGTTGAGAATGACCAAGCCATTTTTAGCTTTTTAACATTTGCCTTATTTACTTGTGATAGCTTGCTGTAACCTTGGTTATCATGCTGGCCACGTGGGTGTAGCCAGTTGTTTGAATCTTTCATTGCTGCTTCTTGGTCTGCGGCGGCAGATGCTAGCATTGGCAAGGCCATTGCAACGCAGGCCGCAACACCTAATACATGTTTTTTTGTCAACATCGTTTTATCTCCAAAGATTAGTTTTAAAATGAGGCAAAGCCCCACCGTTTGCTCACATAAAACTGACACTAGGATGACAGACAATTGAGACCATTGATAAAATCGGTAGCTTGATTTACCTACAATTGTTTCAATTTGTAAACATATGTTACTTTATATAAAAAAACTTAGCATAGATACCATCCAGTTTTAAAATCCATACTGGTCCAAGAAATTGGTTAAAGCATTCATTGCTTATTTAATAATCCATTGATTATTGAATCGTTTTATTGGTAGTATTCAATTTTGGGTTTCCTAGTATCCATCCAATAGCGTTTTCTAAACTTAAATTTTCGTTTAGAAATTATTTGCAGAATAAATGGATACCAAATGCTAAGACCGTGGGAACTCAGCCTAGAAATTGATCGGCAGTCTGGCACTGCCATTCATAAGCAAATCGCGCAAAAAATCATTTTTGATATTCAAAGCGGAAGATTCACGCCCGGCATTGCATTACCGGGAACGCGTGAGTTAGCAAATAAAATCCATGTTAATAGAAAAACAGTCATCCAAGCTTACGATGAGTTAGTCTCGCAGGGTTGGCTTGTCAGTGAAAACAAACGCGGCACGTTTGTGTCACAGCGCATACTGAGCATTAATTACAGCAATCAGCCGCCTGAATTAAATCTTCAGCATAAAGTTGACTCACCACTCACTGCTGTTTCACCGCTGCACAGCAAACGCAGTACAAATGACTTTATTCACTTTAGCGACGGCTTACCAGACGCTAGATTACTACCGATTGAATTGATGGCACGCGCCATGCGCCATGCGCTTAATAACACAGCCAGAAACAACAAAGCCAGTTACGGAGACCCGCGTGGCGCATTGATTTTGCGTGAAGCGATACTGCAAATGTTGAATATTGAAAGAGCGCTACACGCTAAAATAGACAACGTTTGCATGGTGCGCGGCAGCCAAATGGGCGTTTACTTAATCGCTAAGACTTGCCTCAAACCCAATCAAAACATTGTCATTGAACAGTTAGCCTGCCCGCTTGTACGCGAAGCTTTGATGAGTTGTGGCGCCAATATCATCAGCGTCCCTCATGATCAAGAAGGTATCAATACCGACCATTTGGCAGCCCTTTGTGCGCAGCAAAAAATTCACGCAGTTTATGTCACACCAAACCATCAAATGCCAACTGCGGTTGTAATGTCACAAAATAGACGCGATCAATTGCTTGCCCTTGCTGATCGGTATGATTTTTTAATCATTGAAGATGACAGCGGTTATGAATTTAACTTCTCAAAAGAAAATTATTTTCCGCTCGCAAGTCTTGCTAAATCGAAACGCGTCATTTATATAGGTTCACTTTCAAAAGTATTGGCGCCAGGCTTCAGATTAGGTTTTATTGTGGCGTCCACTGAAGTGATTGAAAGATGCGCAAAAAAGATATCTATCATTGACCGGCAAGGTGATCTCACCACCGAACTCGCCATTGCAGAACTCCTACATTTGGGGGAGATTAAAAAACATTTACTGCGCACGGTAAAAATTTATGAAAAACGCCAAAACCTCTTAAGAGATTTATTACAGAAGGAGTTTGGTCATCTTGTCGCTTTCAATCGCGCAACGAACGGACTTGCCATCTGGCTTGAAACACACCCTTCTATCAACATTCACACTTTAATTAAAGAAGCGGAATTAGAAAAAGTGCGTTTTAATGCTGGGGCAGAATATTCATCTGGCCTACAGCCAGTTGCCGCCATCCGTTTAGGGTTTGCAAATTTAAATGAAGATGAAATACAGACTGGCATCTATCGATTAAAAAAAGCAATGTTAAATCAACAGCCAAGATTGCTACGCGCTTAAATAATCACCAACCAAAACATGGTGGCTGATAACAACCAATTGGTTCAATGCAACCGCGTTTAATTTAAATATATATCCAGAACCAACACCAAGATATTTCAATAAATTATTTAAAATCAATATGTTAAATATAAAAAATGAACGCAAAATGCGGTTGGCATAACGTTTGCTAGAACTATTATAGGGAGTACTATCACTAGGACTTTTCATTATTACATAATTTTAAGGGTTGTGCGTATAGTGAACTGGGTAGACTCCTCACTCCAGTTGTATCTATTTGCATAATAAAAAAGGCGCCGTTAAGCGCCTTTTTTATTGACTTAAAATTCAGTGATGAAGTTTAATTGCCTTCGAAATTGCTTCACTAAATTAACAAGCTGAAATATTACTCTTTACCAATTTGGTAAGCCTCTTCGTTATGTTCAACAATTTTACCTGTAGCGGCATCTACTTCAATTTTGTATTCTTTGCCGTCTGCAGTCACAATATCAAACTCGTAAGAAGCTTTCCCGTCAGGTTCAATTTCGTATTCAGTTTCTTCAATTGTACCCGGACGTGCAGCAAGTGCAGTGGCTTTAGCCTCTTCTTCTGACACTTTTGCCACTGAGGTAAATTTAGGATCATTCGCTTCTACCTCTTGCTCAACTTCTGTCACTTTGCCAGATCTAGCATCGCATTCAATATCCCATGCCGTGCCGTCAGCCGATTCAATATCAAATTCATACACGCCAGATTTACCTTCATTTTTGAATTCAACCTTTACGATGGTACCGTCATGCTTAGATAAGGCTGCTTTGACGCATTTGCCAAGGCTATCATGCGCTTTAGGTTTAAAGTTGCCGTGCGCTGCTAACGCAGTATTTGAAAATAACGCAGCAGCCACTAGGGTAGCGCCGATTGTTAGTTTAAACATATTAATCTCCAGTCTGTATATTATTTAAATACTCAAAATATATACACGCTAGGCTCATGCAAAATCTTGAGATTACATTTTAACAAAAATTAAATAGCATTACAAATCAATTAGATAAGTGGCTGTATACAGCCAATTTCAATTTTTGTGATTTAAATTCCATCATCGTTGATCGTGAATATCTCGGCCAAAGACAGTCAAAAAAGCGCGTACAACTGCACGTGTTGCTTTTAGCCGCCAGTGTGTGACATAAAACGAATGACTGCAGGCGCGGCGCGTTTTAAATCAAAATCATGGCCTTTGGGTTTTGTTTGCAGGCCGCGGATAATCGCTTGTTTAAGCGGTTTATCATCATGCGGATAGGCTCTTAATATCGGCCTTAAATCTACTTTATTTTCTTGGCCTAAACAAAGAAACAACTCACCTTTACAGCTAATACGGACCCGATTGCACGCTTCACAAAAGTTATGGCTATTGGGTGAGATAAAGCCAATTTTTGTCTTACTGTTTGGAATGCGCCAATACCGCGCAGGGCCGCCGGTAGTCTCATTGCTGCTGACTAAATCGTAACGCGCTCGCAATAGTTTTAATGTTTCTTCATTGCTGACATAGCTGGATTGGCGCGAATGACTCACTGCACCTAGCGGCATTTCTTCAATAAATGAAATATCAAAGCCATTTTCAATGGCGAATGCGGCCAAATGCAGGGCCTCATCATCATTAATACCGCGCATCAGTAAGGCATTGAGTTTAATGTTTTCAAAGCCAGTCTGCTTGGCAGCAGCAATGCCACGTAGCACTTTATCTAAGTCAGCTACACGCGTAATTTGGCGAAAGCGTGCGGCATCTAGGCTATCAAGGCTAATGTTGATGCGGCGCACGCCTGCCTGCTTTAAGGCAAAGGCATGATGTTCTAATTGCGAGCCATTGGTCGTTATAACAAGCTCGCGCAGGCCTTGCAACTGGCCAATTTCTTCAAATAATTGAATGGCATTTTTACGTACGAGCGGCTCGCCGCCAGTGATGCGCACTTTGCTGACGCCAAAGGACACAAACACTTTGACCAATCGCGCACATTCTTCAAGTGACAGCACTTCATCACGTGGTAAAAATGTCATGTTTTCACCCATACAATACACGCAACGAAAATCACATCTATCCGTAATCGATAAGCGTATGTAATCAATCTTGCGACCAAAGGCATCGACTAAATTAGGTTGTGAGCTATCGTGTTTCACTTTGTCACTTAAAATGCATAAACCGCTGTTAACCAAAACTTCTCGATATCACGTTTTCTGCCAGCACTGTATTTATCATCTTCTTTAAAGTTGGCATACTCCACTGAGCCAGAGATTTGTTTGGTAAATTTATAATACACCCCCAAATCAAACTCTTTTCCATAACGGTCACCAGTACCACCGCCCACTTTAGCAAAGTTTCGATCTGAATTGATAAAGTGGTATTCTGCCTTGATTGTGGCGTCCATCACCTTGCCACCAGCAATGAGTATCGTATCTTCAATGCCTTCTTTCGGCGTTGTTAAAAACACATCTGCCCAACCTTGAAATAAATGATTTGTGCCAAGTGGTGTCTGAAAAGCTTTGCCATCTGAATTACCAGATAATTTTTCTTGGTCTATACGCAAGAACCAATCACCATACCCGGCACCAGCACCCACTCTGTAATAATCGTTATCAATGAGTTTGCTACCGCCTTTGTAGTCGTCTTGTTTAGCATATTCCGCTGTGTATAAAACCTTCCAGTGGTCATCCAGTTTTTGGCTGCCATCTAGGCGCAAGCCAAAGGTTTTATTCGACGTGGTTTCGAGCGCTTTACCATTCCAATCAATCAAATAGCCATAGCCAACTAGACTGGTACTAGGGGTGATGTTGTATTTGATGTTAGCAATATCGATGTTGGCATCTTGAATTTTGGTGGTGATTTGTTTTACTTGCTCGTAATGCGCCAAGGCAATTTCGGTATTTGGCAAGCTTTTGTTCACCAATGAAAGACCATTAAACACCTGCCAATTTTGGCGAAAACGCACATCGCCAATGTAGCGCCAGTTATCAAACACTATGGCTTGCCGACCTAACTTTATGTTTGACTCAGGCAGCCCCGTCCACTCTAAGTAAAGTTGATGAAAATCGTAATCTTCGGGGTCTGCAATGACAGGATATTTAACGCGGCTGGCAATAGGACTACCTTTTTTAAGGTCGTT